>NZ_CP028098.1:0-44343 GCF_003015225.1 Synechocystis sp. IPPAS B-1465
GATCTGACTACTAGGGAAGCCGTTGAGGGTGGCTTCTGTGACCTTCTGCCCTCCGTAGTCATACTCTCCAGAAAAGGCGACGATCGCCTGGTAGGGGCTTTTCCGTTCCCGCAGGTAGTCTTTGAAGGCGTAGAAGTACTGGATAGCTTGCCCAATACCGTTGGTGATGACCATCGCCCGAGCCTGCCCACCAATCTTGCCGTGGTTGATTACTTGGGTGTGGAAGTGGTCCACCATGATCTCGGTCTTCTCCCGGATGGCATGTTGGTGGGATTCCACATAGCGGCGCAGTTTCTTTTGGGCTTTCTTAGCATCGAAGAGGGGGTCATCCTCCACCGTCTTGGCTAGGCGGTAATAGCTCTCCACGGGGGTGTAACTTTTCAGCACATCGAGGATAAAGCCCTCCTGGATAGCCTGCTTCATGGTGTAGCTATGGAAGGGGTAATGTTTGACAGTGCCATCGGGCTGGGGGGCGGGCTGACCGAATATCTCCAGGGTCTTATTTTTAGGAGTGGCAGTGAAGGCGAAGTAGCTGGCGTTGGTAACCATTTTCCGTCCCTCCAAGATCCGGTTGATCTTGTCCTCGGTAGTTTCTTCTTCCTCTTCGTTGGCAACGTTGTAGGAGGCTGTTCCTTCCAGCACCCGGTTCATGGCGGCAGTGGTTTTGCCTCCTTGGCTGGAGTGGGCTTCGTCAATGACAATGGCGAATTTACTCTGGCGATGTTCGTCCCCGATTTCGTTGAGGATGAAGGGAAACTTCTGCACCGTGGTGATGATGACTTTCTTGCCGTCTTTGATAAATTGGCGTAGGTCGCCGGAGCGTTCTGCATGGCCCACCGTGGCGGAGACTTGGGCAAACTGTTTGATGGTGTTGCGAATCTGCCGGTCCAGTACCTGGCGATCGGTCACAACGATGATGGAGTCGAATAGGGCTTTGCCATCCTGCTCTAGTCCCACTAGTTGATGAGCAAGCCAGGCAATAGAGTTACTCTTACCGCTACCGGCTGAATGTTGGATCAGGTAACGTTTCCCCACTCCATCTTGCTTAGCCGTAGCCAGAAGCTGACGCACCACTGTCAATTGGTGATAGCGAGGGAAGACCTGCTTAAGCTTCTTCCTGCAGGTCTTTTCGTCCTTCTCCTCCACTATCTGAGCGTAGTTTTCTAGGATGTCGGTCAGCCCCTCTTTGGTAAGGACTTCTTTCCACAGGTAGTCAGTGGCAATGCCGTTAGGATTGGGAGGATTACCTGCCCCGTCGTTGTGACCTTTGTTGAAGGGTAGAAACCAAGAACCCTTACCAGTCAGGTGGGTACAGAAGCGTACCTCATGGTCATCCACTGCAAAATGCACTGCACAGCGACCAAACTGCAATAGCAGTTCCTTGGGGTCTCGATCCCTTTGATATTGCTCTACTGCGTCCAGTACAGTCTGCTTGGTGAGCCGATTCTTTAGCTCGAAGGTGGCAATGGGTAATCCGTTGATGAACACGGCCATGTCCAATGACAGAGCCGTCTCCACTGAGCTGTAGCGGAGTTGGCGGGTGACACTGAAAATGTTGTTACTGAACCGTTCCACTGCTTTAACGTTACCAGGGGTAGGGGTGCCATAGAAAAGCTCTACGTGGGCAGGGCCATGCCTGATACCAGTCTGCAATGCGTCCACTACACCCCGTTTGGCAATCTCCCCCTGTAGCCGGTGCAAGAACTGGGTACGCTTGGGGCCTTCTCTGTTGATGCCAAGTACCCCATAGGTATCGGGCTGGGTTGTCTCTAGAAATTCCAACAGCTTCACCAGGTCAACGGCATGTTCCCTGTCGTAGTCTTTAGGGTCGCCCAGAACATAGCCTGCCTCATTGACCAAGGAGTTAACAATTATGGTTTCTAGGCCCTTCTCGCTGGTGTCAGTGGTTTTCATTGAAGTTAATAAGGACGATTAATCCAGCCCTTTTTGTTCAAAACATTGACTGCTAGCTCGATTTGTCTTTGGGTGAATTGTTGCTTACGCTGGTTCCATGCGTAGGTGCGATCAATAACATCAGACAAAGAATTGACTGGTTCATTCTTGACTATCCAGTGCACGGTTGACAGTAGTTCTAAACCGAAAGGAGACTCAAATCCTTCCACTAAATCGGTCACTTTCTCAAACCTAGTATGGGTTTCTGGATAATCCTGTAGGAATGTAGTTGCTTTCTCAATTGCATTGGGCAGTAGGGCTATGGGTTTATTGGGTTGATCACCCCCATCTGCATATCCGGTGATGAGATGTCCTTCAATAACATTCAGGACATGGCGCAGGTTTTCGGCGTAAGGGCCGTAGGGCGCTTTTGCATACCTGAGTTGCAGGAATTCCCCTGACTCTTGCATAAAATACATTAGCTTGTGTATTTCTAGCAGAGTGATAAAGGGATCTAACAAACCTTGGAGATATCGGCTGACCAACTCAACTAACACAGCTCTACCAGGGGTCATCTTTGGCGCACGAAGACTCTGTACCGTTTTTGCTTGGGATAGTTCACCATGGGGTTCATAGAGGATAATCTGTACGTTATCAAGAGGCTTGAGGATTACTTCAATGCGGGTTTTAACTTCAGCCCAATCAAGGCCCCCCAACCCACAACCTAAGGGGGGAATGGCGATAGAGCGAATCTTGTATTTCTGTATAGTACATTTAAGGGCTTTTAGTCCGTTTTCAATATCATCTATACGGCTATGGGTACGCCAGTGACGTTTGGTTGGAAAGTTGATGATAAAGCGAGGGTTTACCAGTTGTCCGGTTTGAAAGACAAACATTTCGCCGGGCTTAACTTTTTCCTCTTTACAAGCCTGGGCATAGGCTTTGAAGTTCTCTGGGAAGGCTTTCTTGAACTGTAGCGCGATCCCACGGCCCATCACGCCCACACAGTTGACGGTGTTGACCAGGGCTTCGGTATCTTCTGTTAGGATGTTGCCACTTTTACATTCAAACATTAGCGCCTCCTCCAGATTAGTAATACCAGTCCGGTCGAACCTCTACCTGTGGATGGTGTCCTCCTGTGGGCAGAGCTTTGATAACTTGATCATAAATTACTCGTGATTTTACCCCGATACGCTCGACAAGATGCCATGGAAAAGTGCTTTCCACCAAAAACTCTGCCTGCTTGCCCTCTTTACAGGTCTGCCAATTAGTCGCTTGCACGGCGGCCCAGTCAATTTCGTGTAACTGCGCTAAGCTATTGCGGTCTTCAAAGTAAGATGACCCAGCATTGGAGAGGGTGAAGGCCCAGCGGAGGTTGTTTTGATCTGCCCAGTTCACAGCTTGGATTAAATCTCCCTCCAGGTGAATAATCGGTTCCTGTCCTCCCTGATAGGTCAACTCTGTATTCTTTTTGTGGATCAAAAACAACATGATGGAACGTGGACAAAAGTAGAAAGGCACACATTGGCCTACGTACAAACTTGGATGGCTAGTCAAGGTTAATTCCTTCAACCGCCGTTGCTTGATTTTGTTCATCCCGATGGTTGTCCCTGCCGGATTCCGTTGAGAGATCGCCGCATCGCACCACAGACACCCATCAGCAATAATTGAGGGCAACCGATCCACATGGACAATGTGGTAAATCTTAGGCTGAGCGGGAACGGTCATTCTTCGTCCTCTGTTGCTAGTTTTTAGCCGCTGTAAAGTTAAGAATCTGGCAGTTCTTCGACGATTTCACCGTCTTTGAGGATTATCACTCCGATTCCAGCCTGTTTAGCCCTCTCCCGTGCCCTCTGAGCGGCCCGTCTTAGAGCTTTCTCTGAGCCTAGGATGTCGGGATCTTCTTCTCTGTTGCGAGCATTAACATTACCCTGTTGATTGGTCATAACTTACCTCCTTTGTTAATAAGCACAGGTTCATTGCCTGAGTTGTCATAGCAGACCCATTCATCAACTATTAGTTTGTAGAGAGTCTCCAGGTTATGTAACCCGGCGGCAAAGCGTCGGCGGATAATGGCTTCAGGAACATGATGCCCCCCAGCTCGAACACGTTGCGCCACCCGGGCAATGGCTAGCTCAGGAGATAGTAGTTGAAGAAAGAAGAGCTTGACGATGTAACTCTGGGCCTGCCAGGTAGGAATAAGACGGGCGTAACTACGTCCACTTAAAGTTGTCTCAAAGGCAAAGTTCTGCCCCCGCTGGGCATGGTTGTAGATCTCCTCTAGCATTAGTCTCCCAGCTCGAAATGCGGCCTGTTCTGGTTCAAAGGGTGCTAATCCAGCGGCGATGAGATCGGCGTTGATAAAGGTTAAACACTGGGCTTCCTGGGGTAAGAATTCTTCAGCAAAGGTGGTTTTTCCTGCTCCATTGGGGCCAGCGATGATGATGACTTTTTTTTCTGGTGATGCTGGCTCAGACATATATTCTCTCCCGTTCCACATAGGGATGTAGCTCTGGTCTGAGGGCTTTTTCTGTTACTAAGTCCACCGCACAACCTAACAAATCTTCCAGATAAAACTGCACCCCGAAGTATCTATGGGATGTGGCAGGGCCATCGAAGCCAACAAGAATATCTACATCACTATGGGGGCCAGCTTCATCCCTTGCAGTGGAGCCAAACAGTGCTAACCGAGTAACACCAAACCTGGCTTGTAAGTCCGCTTTACTTTGGCTCAGTAATTGCAGGACAGATTGGCGTTTCATTCGTCCTCCTCCTGCACTAGGTCATCATCCACCACCTCGCTTTTGTCCTCTAGGGTTAGGAGGTCTTCTTCGGTAATTTCTGGTACTTCAATGTCCCGTACATCCACCTGGCCGGTGACCACATCGGACATTAGCCGGGTATAATATTCCTGTATGAGTTCGATTTCACGCTCGGCACGGCTGACGGCAGAATCTGTTGTTTTTGTCTGTTCTTGAACGTAAGATAGTATTGCTTGCTGTTCGCTTATTGGTGGTACTGGAATCTTAAAAGACATCAAAGTCGAATCAGAGATATTTGGTTGTGCTCCGCCATAACAGAATATTGTTACTTGCTTTAAGTAAACCTCAGAACTAAGTATAAATAGTAAATAATCCTGAAAGCATTTAGATTCAAAGGAGCGAAACGAGCAAACACGCTGATTTAACAGTGCCTCTGTTTGATGTTGATACTTTGCAACTTTCCCAATAGTTGCGCCGGTCATAGCCATTAAAAGATCTCCGTATTGAATCTTAAAACAACTAAAATGGGTAAGGTCGGACTCCTGGAGTTTGACGGCTTGTTTTATATCAACTAAACCAGAATGTTTTAAGTCTCCGATCCTTATCAAAGGAATTCCTACAGACTTGTAATGATCACTCTTGAAAGCATATCCAGTTTTGACACAAGCAATTCGTTTCAGTTTTAAAAAACTCCAATACTCTGGAATATCCCCTATCCACTTTACGCCACTAGGTTTGAGCTTAACATTAGGATCTAACCCACGAGTCACAGCCTGGTTGATGATGTTTTGCTTCTGCTCCTTGAGTAGTTCTATCAGCCGCCGCTTGTTGCGTATGAATTTGTTGATCTGAACTTGAATTGATTGTAGATATTTGTTGATTTTACTTTGTTCACTTTCTGGTGGAGCTAGAAGAGGTAATCGTTTAAAGTCGCTAAAAGATAGGTTTTGGCGAAGTCCCGACCCCATGCCGTAATAAATTTTCATCAAGTCATACCCATGCAACAGCAAATGGGCATAGTCTGGATTGAACTTTTCTTTAGTTTCCAGACAAAGATAGGCTGAGGTAATAATCCCCCTATTTCTTACCTTTCCTACACGAAGACTCACTTTGTCATTTTGAAGATCTGTGCCTCTAATAATGATATTGCCAGGCTCTGCAATCTGATAAGTTTCAAAAGATTCAGGTACTAAGCCATGAAGTTTCTCGGGTGGTTTGACAACTATTTGTCCATAACTCAGCGACAGAACGGTCGATTCTTTCATGCCAGTATTCTTTTCCTTCCGTTCTGACAGAAAGGCAAAACCTGGTTTTATGTCCCAATGTGCTGGAATCTGTCCCAGCCAAGACACGCCAGAATCCTTATATTCGGGATAGGGCTTCAGTTTCATCGCTCCACCTCTCCAACATTTTGTTCTGCTCCAACTTCAACAACTTGGCCAGAAGTGATTGTTCTCAGCACATCCCGGACACCAGGAATTAAAGGTACTAAATCTGCCAATCGATTGCTAGGGGCTATCAAAACAATAACAGCTACATCCATTTGCTCTAAATTCTGCTGATACCTTAGATTCTGGTCTGTGGTTAGGAGAACTGTAAATCCCTCCTGATTCATCAGCCGCAACAATGCACCATTCTTTTTACCCGACCAGCCCATTTCTGTCACAGTGCGGATCTCATAATCGGCTAATTCCCGTTTAAGAGGGCGGGGGGCGCATTCATCAAGCAGGATTCGCATAGGCAGTTAGCATTTGCTTAGCTAGTTCGAGAATGGCGATCGCCTGTTGACGCTGAACGCTAGGAAAATGATCTAGAAACTCATCCAGAGGATCCCCTGCTTCCAGGTAATCAAGCAATGTTTTAATGGGCACTCTGGTTCCGACGAAGACCGGGACTCCCCCCAGAATATCAGGGTCACTGTGCATTACTCTGGCTGTGGTCACCATAACCAATGTCCTCCTTCAACCTTTCCTTCTTAATCTTAGCTGTGATAATCCTAAGCATTCCCAACAATTTGTTCCAACAAACCCTCAGTTTCCTGCTCTAGGGCATAGATATCCGCTTTGATCTCATCCAAAGTCCGCATGGGCACAGGCTTATAAAAATGACGGGTAAAGGAAACTTCATAGCCTATCTGGGTCTTGCTAGCCTCGATCCAGGCATCCGGGGTGTAGGGTAACACCTCCCGTCGAAAGAACGCCTCGATGCCCCCATCCTCCAACAACGGAATCTGCTCGCTGTCCCGTAAATTACTATCGGGTTCATACTCCACCACACAGGGCTTGCCGCCAATCTCCACCTCGAACAAACCGTGTATAGGATCAGGCCGGGTTCCCTTCTTGTGAATCTTCTTGATAATCGGTACCCCTTCTTCGGTAACCCTACCTTCACTTTTGAACGCCTTAATTTCGGCGGCTTTGTAAACCCGCTGGGGATCTGCCCCCTCCACCCGCAAAGGGCGATCGACAGTCACCTTCCAGTAGCCGAAAGCTTGATTGGGAAAGATCTTCGATTTCTCTGTCTCCCTCGGATTGACCACCAGGTCCACAATAGTTTGGATCTGTTCCTCGGAAAGCTCACAATTCTTCTTACCGAGGTTACGGCGTAAGGGTACATACCACTCCGTCCCATCAATGAGCTGAACCTTACCCCGACGCTCCTCGTTCTTACGGTTGCTTAACAGCCAGATATAGGTGGCAATACCGGTGTTGTAGAAGATATTCTCCGGCAGGGCAATGATAGTCTCCAACCAGTCGTTTTCAATGATCCAGCGGCGGATATTACTTTCTCCCTGGCCCGCATCCCCAGTAAAGAGGGACGACCCGTTGTGTACCTCAGCAATACGGCTACCCAAGCGGGTGTTGTGCTTCATCTTAGCCAGCTTATTGACCAAGAACATTAACTGTCCGTCTGAGGAACGGGTAATCATCTTGTAGTCAGCTTCATCCCCATGCCGGGTCACAAACCGTGGGTCTTTAATGTCTCCCTTGCCCCCCAGGCGCTCCAAGTCAGTCTTCCAGCTTTTACCGTAAGGAGGATTAGAGAGCATGAAGTCAAATTCCTGGGACGGAAACGCATCACTGGAAAGGGTGGAACCGTACTTCATATTCTCCGCTTCCGCCCCTTCCCCCTTCAGCAGTAAATCCGCCTTGGAAATGGCGTAGGTTTCTGGCTGTACCTCCTGTCCAAAGAGGTGAATAGAGACCTCCTTACCTTGATTTTGAGCCAGTTCAGCTAGCCTCTCCTCCGCTACCGTTAACATCCCCCCAGTGCCACAGGCACCGTCATAGACGAGATAGGTACCGGATTCAATTAAGTCACCAATGGACAGAAAGATTAGGTCAGCCATGAGCTTGACCACATCCCGGGGGGTGAAGTGCTCCCCTGCCTCATCGTTGTTCTCTTCGTTGAAGCGGCGGATTAGTTCCTCAAAGATAGTGCCCATGGAATGGTTGTCCAGGGCTGAAAGCACCTCGTTACCATCTATGTCTTGCACCGGCTTAGGGCTGAGGTTGACACGGGAGTCGAGAAACTTTTCCAACAGGTGCCCAAGGATGTCCGCCTCAATTAATGTTGGAATTTGGTTACGGAACTTGAACTTATCGAGGATCTCCTGAACGTTCTGGGAGAACCCATCCAGATAGGTCTCAAAATCAGCCTTTAGTTGCTGTTGCTTGGCACGGTTCTTCAAGTCCCGCAGGGTAAAGGGGGAGACATTGTAAAAAGCCTCCCCGGAAGCCTGACAGAGGGCGGCATGTTGATTGGCGATCGCCGCACTATCCAGTTAACCCTTCATGGTCAGTACCTTTTCCTTACTCGGCTCCAGAACTGCATCTAGACGACGGATCACTGTCATCGGCAGGATAACATCACGGTACTTGCCCCGCACATACACATCACGCAACACATCGTCAGCAATGCCCCAGATGAAATTGACAATGTTGTTGTGGCTAACTGGGTTCATAAATTCGGGTTTTTGTAGTGAACTGATAGGATGCTGCTATTGCTACATTCACTGTCCTATGTTTCAGGCAAGAGCGTATCCCGTCCTATCCTACCCTTGCGAGAGAACGGAGTAACCTAACTAAAAAACGTTGTTAGCTGAGGACTAGCCTGTAACTCCCAGAAAGCTGGGCGCAGAATGCTAATGGGACAGCAAACTGGATCAGGAACACTTGAGATACAGCAGGCGATCGGTCCAACCCCTTTCCCGTTCATCCTTCCATAATTTAAGCAAAGCCTGGACTAGACTCCCAAAATCTTGGGGCGGCATACTCTGATAGTCAACGAAGATAATACCGCTATGGGACTGACCCTGCTCTCCCCAAGTCCAAAGAATGGGCGGTATCGTTTTTTGGTCATAGGTTACCAACACCAATTGTGCCGTGGTGGCAGCCTCCAAAATTACCTCATCTGGAAATCCTAGATACAGCCCTCCCTGCCAAGTTAGTAAGGGATATATTTCAATGTCTGGTGCCTTACTAATAACCTGCTGAGCCACCACCGGAGATATGTGTTCATCCAATAGAAAACCTAACATGGGGTTCTGCTATGACTGCCCTTGGACTTCGAGCTGCGGTAACAGACGGGTCAATGTGGTTTCGTTAACGGCCCCAGCATCGGTAATGGCGATGTTGATCTCTTCGGGGTAAGCCTCTGCATAAAGTAAGGCCGATTTTACCCAAGGCAGAGGACGCTGGAAGTGTTGTGCTGTTTTTTCTGGGTCTAAAGCATACCCTTGGGCAATGCGGACAACTTCCCAGACCGCCAGGGTAGAGTTTTTAAGATGGGCATGACGACCCAGGGGCGTTTGTCGAAATTCAATGTAGGGAAAGTCCTGCTGCCGCAAGGATTCTTCCACTAGCAGGGCGGTGGTTTCACTAGGTGTCTTACCTAAACAGCGAGCAAAACGTTGAAGTCGTTCGTGGGTTAAGTCCGGCAGACGGGTACTGACTACTATGGACATAGGGGAAAGACAACAATGGGATTTATATTGATTACAGTGTAACGAAGAGACGAGTATTTATTATCAGGCCCATCAACAAAGGTTGAGCACCATGACAGCGCAAGAAAAACTCTACCAACTAATTCAAACTCTGCCAGAGAAGGAAGTTAGCGAAATACTCAATTTTGCCGAGTCGCTTTGGCCAAAAGTCTCTAGCCCCAAAATTCCCGCCGGCACCCTTACCGGACTGCGGGGCATTGCCAAACCAACGGGCCCCGTACCTAGCGACGCTGAGTTACAAAGGCAATACACTGACTACCTAAAAGAGAAGTATCTGTAAATATCCTGTGAAAGTACTTCTCGACACCAATATTGTTCTCGACTTACTTTTAGAGAGAGAACCGTTTATCGAAGAAACCATAGCCATCTTTGAAGAAATCGAGCAGGGAAACATCGAAGCTTACATTGCGGCTACAACAGTTACCAATATTTTTTACATCATTCGTAAGAACAAAAGCCGCGAGGTGGCGCTTATAGCTGTTAAGCGACTACTGATTGGACTACAACTATGCCCCGTGAATCTACAAGTTATCGAAGTTGCCCTCGACATCAATCTAAGAGACTTTGAAGATAGTGTCCAATTGGCATGTGCCACAGTTAACCAACTTACTGCAATCATTACCCGTGACACCAAAGACTTTGTTGAGAGTCCTTTGCCTATTTACTCCCCTGCGGAATGTTTATATCGGGTTAAGACCAATAAGCTTGATTAGTAGGCCCATCATAAATAGCCCATGTCAAAAACCATAGCCATAGTCAGTCGTAAAGGAGGTGTGGGCAAGAGCACCCTCTGTGCCAACCTCGCCGTGGTAGCAAGAGATGCAACTATTCTCGACTGCGATGACCAAGCTTCTCTAGCAGACTGGGGCGATCGCCGTGGCAATAATAGTCCCCTGGTTATTGCGGTCCCCCCTAAGCGGGCAATCTCCACTCTAGAAAAAGCAACAACAGACTGGAACTTCATTGATACCCCCGGCACCCTGGATGCCGGCATTATCGAGGTAATGCAAGCATCAGACTTTGTATTGGTGGTACTGCGTTATGGACAGTTCGATTTAGACTCGGTGTCCACTACCCTCTCAGCAGTAAGACTAAGCCAAAAACCAGCGGCGATCGTCCTTAACCTACTGCACCCTAACACCAAGTCTCAAGACTTGATTACCAACCTAGAAGACGCACAATTGGGCTACCCAATTAGCCCCCATGCTGTTTGTTCAAGGGCAGATTTTCAACAGGCAGCAGCACAGGGTAGAGGAGTAACAGAGTTGGAGCAAAGCAGTAAAGCCAGCTACGAGATTAGAGCTCTGTGGCATTGGTTACAACAGCAGGTATAAATTATGGCAAAACGTCAATCTCTAGACATAAGCAAAGCTCAAGCACGCTCCGCTACTTCGGAAGCAGCCGAAGAAACCTTGCAACGACAACAGATGAAGGAAGGACTGGTGCCCCTGGACAAAATCGGCGATCGGCCAGAGGGAGATACCCGTCAAATTAACGCTAAGCATGTCAAAGAGTTAGTGGAAAGTATTCAAGTCCTGGGACTGATTACCCCGTTAACAGTGGACAGACACTACAGGCTATTAGCCGGAGGACATCGTAAAGCAGCCCTAGAGAAATTAGCGGCAGAATCCCCAGAAACATTTACGGCATTCTTTGGCGAAGGAGTGCCGGTGAACATTATGGACATTGATGCAGAAACAGCAACCCTCACGGCATTACAAGTTGAAGTTGAAGAAAATACCCAACGCAAAAACTACACCCCTAGTGAAATTCGAGAAGCGGCCCGTAAGCTAAAGGAGGCTGGCTATGAAAAGCTTAAAGGTCGCCCCAGCAAAGGACAAAAGTCTATCAACCGAGAGTTAATGTCTGTATTTGGGGCAAGTCGTAGATATATCACCAAAATCCTCAATGACCCAGAAGATGAACAGCAGAAGCAGAAAAGTGCGCACATGTGCGCACTTTTTTCTAAAATTAAGCGATATCACGAGCAAACGGAAGCTTTTAAAGATTACATCAGTAAAAATTCGCCCAAAGATGCTATAAATCCAGAATTAAACGTAATCAGACTAAGCCTAATAGAGAAGCTTAAGGAAACCCAAGCACTGTTGGAAGGGCTCCACATCGTTGAGCAGTTACAGACTAAGGCGACAAGCCCATCCATAGCTGGGGAGAACCACTCAACACAAGAGGAAAAATTGGAAGTTTAAACATAACCCAGGTCCAGAGAGACAAAGAACAGAACAGGGTTGGGAAGAACTCAGCCCTTAATAGTTTCACGAATTGGTTATGCCAATTCTTCAAACTATGAGCGACATTCTCGACAGAAAATTCATCAACTTAGAGACCACTAGGTCTACCCTCAAGCAGAAGATCCTTCGAGATAGGGCAAGGGGTTTAGACTTTGGCTACTACGAGCTATCCGTTAGACCGCTATACATCAAAGCATGGCATCTCTACTGCTCGTTCTTCATCATGCACTCAGAGATGGAAAAGTACAGTTACACAGACAGGTCCAGGGTAGAACTAGAGTAAATCTTCTGGCAAGACCATCGAGCTCTCCTATTCTACGGGGCACCCTACTCATGGTTAGTCATCAAAGATGAAGACAAGTTTGAGAACTGGAAGGAACTAAACAGTGACGCGACAAAGCAGCGAATTCCAACAAGCATCAACTATGGCCTTATACTCAAACATTTTTTGCCGCTGTCAGCCGTATGTAACTACTTAGCAGGTTTCAACGTGGAAGAGCATCAAGCTAAACTACCACGGCAAAACTTTAAGCGCATCGAAGAATATGCTTCCCAGTATGTGCACGTCAACATGAAAGACCCGACCCTAACGATAGAAAAAGTTAGAGAAATGGTCTCTGACATAGAGATGCAGATGTGAACATCACAACAAGCTGGGTAGAGACTGAGCAATCCATCTATCACAGCGTTGACAGAAACAACAGAAGGTCAAGACGAGGTATCAGAGGAGGAGAATGAGTCATGGAAGACCTTTGACTTCTCCACTAATTCAGCACCTAAAGAAAGACTCACAAGCTGGGACTGAAAATCTTTTAAAGCCAGACTCACAGCTTGCTCTAGGGCAGCGGCAACTTCAGAGGAAGACTGATAGCAGTGGGGGGCGGAAAAGTAAGAAGGTAGATCCCGGAACAAACGAATGGAAGAGGACAAAACCTTGTCAATTTCTGAGATAACAAGATCGATGGGAACTACCTGCTTAACCTTACTCTGCATTTGTAACTCAACAAGAGAAGCTTCGGCGAGAGACTTCCTCGCACGACCTTCACGCCACTTGGTATCCCAGTCAGAACGAGCAACTTTAGCCTTATGTTCATCCAGATCCTGCCGCAGGCTGCGAGTGTACCAACGGTAGTAACCAAGGATGTCATAGGCGTTGGAGCCTTGCTTAGAGAAGTAACCAGCCTTAGCCCAGGTCTGGACAGTGCGAACGCTCACACCGGCTTCCTGGGCCAATTCTGTCACAGAAACAAATAAAGAAGGGGTAGAGGACATAGGAGCAAAGGGGGGGCACTACCAGGAAGCATACCCAGAGAAGAAGGAAAGTTAAGGAACGACGACGAAGACCAAGCAACAGCAAAATCACACAAACAAGAGAGCAACCTAAGTCCCGATAGAGACCACAAACGTCACATCTGTAGTGGATTACTGACAAACCAAGGATAATGAGGCTCTGGGCGCAGCCTTAAGCATGGCAGGGACAAGAGTGGGTTTGTCGGGGCATAGTTCCCCCACTGTGGGACAGCACTAACCCCAGCAAGGTAAGGAAAAGAAGAATAACCCTTCCATCGCGGACATAAAAATCCGAGGGGGTCAAGCTCCGGCTCCAACGAAAAGTAAGCAGGGACATACGGGCCATACCTAGAGTGATTGGTGTAAGAGCAACTACGGAGCCAACCAGGGGGTCCGATGGACTCAGACCTCCAAAGGACTCGAGACTTACGCTTCTGAAGAATCCAAGGGCTATCCGGGTAAGGGCTCGGTGGTGCGGACAGGTTCAACTTAGAGTTAGGAGGAGCCGTGAGGTAGTGAGCACATGGGAGAGGCGGGGGCAGCTGGGGTGAGGCGATCGCAAAGGTGGAGGGGCGCAGGCAAACGAGGGCCTGGGCAGGTAGGTAGTAGGGCTGTGGGGGCACAGACGGGGTGCCATAATTGGCTGTATTTGTAGGCAGTTTTGGCGGAGCATTTAGCGCCCTTAATGATGTGTTTAAGTCGTGCTTTAGCTCCTTCTGGCCAACAGTTCTCGGCTGTTAGTTGGGCTACCGTCCTAGCTATCCTTTCCTGGGCTTCTCGGGCCCTTGTCTGATTGTTGGGTCCTGCTGATGTTAGTGCTTTATCGACCTTCGGCTTGCCTCTGAACGGATAGAGTTTTTTCTCTGCGCTCCGTGCCCAACGTATGCACCAAGCTGCAATTTCTGGTTGGTGTCGACACCATTGTCCATAACCCGGAAGCTCCGTTACAGTCTGCTCAATGTAGCTAGCAAGGGCCTCTCCACCTAACCCAAGGAAGACTCTCCCCTTAGCAGCAACTGCCCTCAAGATTTCGTTGCTTTGATGGTGGGCTGTGAAACCAACCTCGAGAACGGTATTAATTTCTTTGAGCCATTTGGATGATCTGGTGGGAAGGAATGGGCCATGATCTTGGGCTTTGCGAGCTGTAGCAAATCGCTTCTTAGCTTCTTCTCCCAGCTCCTCTATCCGCTCTGTGTCATTCTTTCTGGCGATGGCCTTTGCCCGCTTTAAAAACAACTCTAGACTATCCGGCCAACCAGTTGAGTCCAGCTCACCATCATTGGTCAGCATCAAAGAACCTGTCCCAGATTGTAGGGGTAGTCTGATGCGGTTATAAATGCTTCCCTCGGCCTTCCACTGCTTACGATTAGGAAAGACTTCTAGATGACCAGGTTCAATAGAAAATCCAGCACTAGTTAAAGTCTCGGTGAGCAGACAAGCTAGGGGAAAAGTCTTAACCGGACGATCAAAGAACATGAACAGGTGCCAGCCCCCAGAGTCGCTTGACTGCACTAACTGGCTAGATACTATAGCTAATTCCTCTAGTGCTTCTCTGATGCCCGCTAGGGACTCACTATTGTGGTACCGTCCATCAGCATCTAAGTCAAGGGCTGCCCACGATGTCGACTTTCCAAAGCCTAGGCCGATAGTTGTGGACGGAGATTTCCAATAGTTCCAGATTCGATTCTTATTCAGAGAATACTTACACGTGAACCATTGCCCCTGATCATTTTTCAGAATGGCTTTAAAAGGATGGCTAAACAGGCGCTGGAAATCTTCTTTAACCTGTCGAGGATAAAATTCTTTGATTGCTGGATTCGGTTCGCTTTGAGGTACCTCTACGGACTCTGACTTAACTTTCCCTTTGATGGGGACAGCAAAATAAGTAGCCTTTTTGTAGGTCAATATTCGATGGTCACCCTGGATAGAGTGAAGCTGAGCCTTGGGACCAGCCCCTTTCCTAATACCAACGGCTACTGGGAAGCCGTTAATCCTAACTCCGAGTAACTCATGGTCAGAAGCAGTTTTAGTCTTTCTCTTTGAGTGAGCACGGGGGCTCAGGTGATTCTTGATTATCCCCATGACCACCTCCTAGTCTTTGCTGGGTCATAGGTAGTTCTTAAGAAGCTTGAAGGATAGCGATCACAGGATCTGGCTTGCGCTTCATTGCCCAAACTTGCTAAAAATGGCATAACGAAAGACCTCCCTCCAGGAGAGTTTTTTTAACTTCGAGCCCGCTTGCTGTTCTAGTCGCCAAACTTTTCGCAGCTTGCGGGCTTCCAATGGGAAACCTTATCATTGCTCGATCCACTCCTTAAGAAAAGGGACTACAAACAAGTATAAGGAGAGAGAAAAAAAAAAAGCGAAGGTTAAATAACAAAAAGTCAGAGCTAGGAATCATTGACTAAAGTCAAAGAGGAAAACAAAACTGCAATCCCAGAAATCCAATCCTCAGCGCCTTCAAGGGGCTTAACGTAAACTAAGTAAGGATGAAGAGAATGTATAGCGCCAGAACAAAGGGTAACCAAGGAAGCAGGCTGAATAGAGTAAAGCTTTGAAGATGACTCCTTTCCAAAAACCATCCTCGAGACCAGTCCCGAAGCAAAAGAATTAAGAACATAAACCTTCATATAGGAAGGGGGTGTGGCAGAAAGACTAAAAGTCTCTTCTGATAAAGGTTTCGAGATATCTTTCTTATCCTGTGTCGACGATAATGATTCATAGGGGGTGTGGCATGAGTTTTTAGATGATGACTCTATATTTTCAACGTCAAGATCAATTTCTGACTCTATAGCGTCAATGCTTGCAGAGTCGTTATCGTCGTTATCAATGATGGTTGAGGAAGACTCGCCTACTGGAGGAGAAGTTACTGACACATAATCTGGATGCCAATATTCTCTATATCGAGATAGAGTGCTGTCTGAGGTGCGTTTGCCAAAGAGATGATAAATCGCTTCCAACAATAGGTCTTTCATGGCTCCAACTTTAACCGGCAACACTGCCATGGTTTGCCTTACATAGTCCATCCCCTGCTTGATACGAGCCACAGCTTCTTCCTGTCGAGTTCTGTTGACTACATTCTCTTTGACTTGCCTTGCCTGACGGTTACCTGTTCTTTGCATATCCTTGAAGGTGCCGGAGCGTGTCGGCTCACTCCCGTAAGGATAGTAATATTTTTCGATACAGCGTCCCCAGTCCTTACTACGACGCTGGATATTATGCTTGTGCTGACAATATTGTTGATAGCCAGGACTCGTCTCTGCTGTTCTCACTATGTAGTCTGCTAGGGCTTGCCCTTCTAGCCCCTTAAAGACACGCCCATAGGTACCGATTATCCGCAGCAGGTCGTTGGTCTGTCCGAAACTTGTCCAGCCTTCGCCTATCTGCTCCCTTAGGTCTTGGGCAAAGCTACACGCATCACCTTCTCCTTTGACCCGTCGGAATTGTTTTATGTGACTGGCACTCTCTATTGCTGTTTCAATCAGCTCTATGTCCTGTTCTTCTGCTGCCCCTTCCCCTTGCTCTAAGAAAACTTCTATATCGTTGCTGTAAGGGACGAAGTCCTTGTCTAGCAACCAAGAACCCCTCTGCAGAGGCAGCCGCACAGCTTTGTAGCTTGTTTTGCTGTGTTTACTATAGGTCTTGGTGTTGGGGAAGATTTCTAACTTGCCATCCTTCACTTCATACCCTGCTTTTATTGCTGTCAGCCGCAACATATGGGCTAGCTTAAATGTGGGCAGAGCTTTCGGAAAGACGAAGTAAACGTGCAACCCACCGCTGTTGGAGGATTGGAGTGTCACTACACTGTTTATACCCACTTCTTCGTAGGCTCCTAACAGCTCTCGGTATTGCGACTCACTATTCCCCGGATGGTAGGGACTACTACAGTCAATGTCTAGCACTGCGTAGTGCGTTGTTGTCCCGAATGATAGCCCTATCAACCTTTCCGGATCTTGGTAAACACTCCATAAATTGCGGTGCTCTATCGGGTAATCACTTATAGTTATCCACTCTGGGGTAGAGCTATAAGAACTTTTTATAAAGTTAAATCGATGCTTGAAAAATCTACAAAACCTTTGCCCTGTATAGCTTTGGGGCAGATGCTTGGTCGTTAGCACTGCTTAGATACTCTCCTAATTTTTCCCAGGAGGAGCTATCCGGCAAATTGGCATGCTACACTAACAACATAAGATTTTAGTCTGTGTAGCTACCTGTGGCGTGCCTGAGAAACACGCTTTGCCAGGTGGCTTTAACTTTTTCTGGGGTGTACGTTAAGAACTCGATGTTCTTGTTAAGTTAGGTTAATTACCTCTCTTAATTGCTTAGAAAATTGGCCACTGTATCATAGCCTATTTCCTGAACGACACCCCCATATTTCTCCGGTCATTGCCCTACACCCCATATATTCCGGTTTTAATACCCCTGGCAGACCACAGTAAAAATTCCGTTGCTGTGCTTAACTTTTTTACCCTGTAGGGATTAATCCACTAGTTGGAATTCTGTTGAACGATCGCCGTGAGTTGGTTGGTGTCAAGAATGGTGATTTTGCCCCCCCGCTGGTAAGTTACAGACCCCTTAAGCTGCTTAAACACACGGGCACACTCTTCGTAGGTGATGCCAATGCTACGGGCAATTTGGTAGTAGGTGAGACGAGCTCGCAATCTTTGTCCTTCTGGTACTGTTTCTGTACCCCCACTGTCAGCAAAATACTTTAGGTAGTGGATTAACCGCACGATTGCTCTCTCTGAGACTAAACAGTGCACACGGCTGTGCAAATGCTGGAGCCGTTGGTTAAAGATGCCCAGCATGTGCAGTGCCATTTCTGGAGCTTCCCGAAACCCATTCAATAGAGCTTCCCTCTCAATGGTCAATACTTTAATCGGCTCTAGGGCTGTGGCAGTAGCAGGGGCTACACCATTGCCGAACAAAGCTGGGGCAGCAAATACTTCATCGGCCCTCAGCAACCTCAAGATGGTTTCCTTGCCTGATTCAGAGATTTTGGTGAGCCGCAAGGAACCCGTCACTAACAGATAGAGGCAAGCGGGCAGGGCATCGCCTTCATAAAATACAACTTCATCGCTCTCGTAGGTCTTCAGACTACTGTGCTCGGCAAGTTGACCTAGCAGTAATGGCTCTAATTCTTTAAACAGGCTGATGTACTGAAGCTGCTGGACATCGATCTGCATGGTGACATTGTCGGGGAGGCTCATGAACCTCCATTAGACCATAGGGGACATCAGGAACAGGTCAGCGTTCTCTCCATGAGCTACCTCATAAACAGGACTAAGCCCCTCTGTGAGAATAAAAGTATACTTCCCTGGTAAATGTCATGACGGTCACTCCACTCAATCTTAAGACTGCTTCTGGACATCAAGTGCTAGCCGCGGCCGGTAAAAAGATCCTGCGTCCCGGCGGGCGGAAAGCCACAGAAATCCTCTTTACCTGGGTCAATTTTCAACCCGGTGAGACGGTGCTAGAGCTAGCCGCCAGTTTTGGTTACAGTGCCATTGCCCTAGCCCAGCGTTATGGTGTCAAGGTGGTGGGCATCGAAAAAAATCCTGACAGTGTGGCCCGCGCCCGGGCCAACGTGGAAGCTGCTGGCCTGAGTGCTCAGGTGGATATCCGTGAAGGCGACTTTTTTCACCTGGAGCGCATCCCAGGGCAATTTGACTATGTTCTGGGAGAAGCCATTTTATCCATGCAGTCAGCCCCCGCTAAAGCCAAAATTCTACAGGGGGTAGGAGCTCGTCTTAAACCTGGTGGGCAATACCTCAGCCATGAAATGCTAGCCCAAGGTGCCCACATCGAAGATATTTACCGAGAACTGGCAACCACTATTCGGGTCAACACAGCCCCGCTCAATGAACTGGACTGGCAAGGAACCTATGAACAGGCAAACCTAACTGTGCAACAGCACCGCACTGGTCCCATGGCTTTACTTAACCCTCTGACCATCGCCCAAGAAGAAGGCTTGGGTACCCTGCTGAGCTTGGGTTGGAATTTACTGGTGCATCCGCCTATGCGGCAACGGATTTTAGCCATGAGGCGGGTATTTACCAAGTACGGCGACGATCTAGGCTACATCATTCTCCGTGCCCAGAAGCCTAGCTAGCTCTAAGTTACCTAATCACTTTCCATCTTTACTTGAAGGCCACTATGAAAACCCCAATCCTTTCGTTTCAAGCAACTTTTACCCGTCTACAGGAGCACATCGAATACCCTCAAGCAGGAGTGTTGAGCAAAACTTTATTGCAGGACAAGACCTGCCAATACACCCTCTTTTGTTTGGCGGCGAACACCGAAATTTCAGAGCATACTTCCACCCGCAATGCCGTGGTGCAAGGAATAGAAGGCACTGGCATTTTGACCCTAGAAGGTAAGGATATTTCCCTAGACCCAGGGGTGTTTATTGTTATGCCGGCCCATGCTCCCCACGCCCTAAAAGCTATCTCTAATCTGTCCTTTTTGCTTACTTTGTCACAACCTAATTAGGCATCCAGTCCCAGGATTTTTGGAGTTGTTTTACTGGTTCAATACATCCCGCTTGGGCTGGGGACCAGCGGCTATGGCGGCGACCTGGATTCCGAGTTCTTCCGTTGTAACCCCTCTCGCTCAGACCGACTTCTATGGTGGGATCAAGACGTTACGCTAGATATTCAAATCCCTTTTTTCTTCCAATCAGGATAGTCGGGATATTAAAGCTAGCATGTCAAAAATCCATGTAGGTTACTTCTCAAAATGAAAGCAAGCTTTGGCACTGAGAGAAACTCCTTTGAAGTTCAGGTATCCGGAGGACGCTTGATTGGCTCAGTTTCTGAGGGACTTGGCTCATTTTTAGGAATTCCCTACGCTGCCCCGCCGGTGGGAGCATTGCGATGGAAGCCTCCTGTGGCTGATATCGGCTGGGATGGTGCGCGATCTGCAACTTCCTTTGGCAATCCCTGCACCCAGTACCTAGACACAATCCCTGTCATCACAGAACGGCAACGCACACCATCCGAAGATTGTCTTTACCTCAATGTTTGGACCCCCGCACCCGGGGATTCTGCGAAACTACCAGTCATGGTGTGGTTCCATGGGGGGGCTTTTGTGATTGGAAGTGGTTCAGCCACAGAGTTTGATGGTGCGAATTTGGCCCGGCATGGCGTAGTGGTTGTGACAGTGAATTATCGCCTGGGGCCTTTTGGTTTTCTCTCCCACCCGGAGCTGGCTGATGAATCCTCCCATGGAGCTTCGGGAAACTATGGTCTACTCGACCAGCTCTGTGCGCTGCAATGGGTCGCAGAAAATATTGCCGCCTTTGGGGGAGACCCTGGGTGTGTAACCTTATTCGGCGAATCGGCCGGAGGCATAAGTATCTCCTGCCACCTTGCCAGTCCGCTATCCCGGGGACTTTTTTCCCGAGCGATTATGCAGAGTGGGACTTGGTTTACCATTCCCCATGGTTTACCTCAGGCAAGTACAGACCCTGAGCAGGCCGCGGCCAATGCTTCCAAGTTTGCCGCCTCACTGCGTTGTAGTACACAGGGGAAAGTGATTGAGGAATTGCGTAAGCGAACAGACGGGGAACTTCTGGCTGCGACGGAGCGCAGGATGTTGTTTTGTCCTGTGGTGGACGGTTGGTTTCTACCGGAAGATCCTGAGTTGATTTTTGCCACAGCCAAGGCGACGCCTGTGCCGACCATCCTAGGTTTCAATGCGGATGAAGGTACCCGCTTTACCCACACTGCCCCTGGCAGTCCTGAGGCAGAAGAGCTTTCCTTACGTATCGCCGTTGAGCCAACCCGTCGAATGGCTGCATTGATGACGGCTCCGAGCTATTGCTATCGTTTTTCACGGGTTCCTAATACAGAGCTGGCTTCGCGCTTCGGTGCTTATCACGGGATCGAAGTGCCCTACGTATTTGGAAATCTCGATGCCCGTCTCGGCTATGAAGAGGAGGATTTTGCTTTATCGGAGCGGATGATACGTTACTGGACGACTTTTGCGAGCAGTGCTTGTCCGGATCCAGTCGGGGCAATGACGTGGCTTCGATACAACAAAGATGACGAAAATATTCTCAATTTGGGTGAAGGGTGAGCATCTCTGCTGCTTTTACTGGCTCAGTTCTGAGATCTGCAATCACATTTGAAACGACCAAGATCCACCTTGCTCCCAGTGTGCACCGCCCATGGTGGTTGAGCTAGTGATGGGTGTTGTAAGACTTTGGTTCTGCTGGGGATTAGCTGTGGGTTCCGGAGTTGCAGCACTTCTGGTCAGGATACTGGAGTTCCAACTGCCGGGAAAGGAACAATAGCAAATATGATGTTGCACCTGCGTCAACTTTTTGAAGATTTGCGAGGACGGGGCAAGATAAGGATATTGGTGAAGCAGTCACTAAATTAAGGAGGCTGATAGAAGTTCCCACAGTGCCAGTGTTGCTAAGGTGATCAGCTTATCAAGAAAAGAGTATTGGAAATATATAAAATATATATTAGTAACATGCCGTTTTTCGGGAGAGGGGATTGGCGATCGCCATGAAAAGTACGGTTATCTTTGTCTGTAATTCAAGTATATTGCACAATAGGAGACTGAACTTCTTGAAATGCTCTGAGCTGGTTACTGAAACATCTATTTTGTCGAGGATTGCACTGCCCTTCGCTTGCCCCAGGGTTTGAGGGTAGACACGATAATGACTGTCAAAAGTGCCAGAGTTTGTAATGCACCAACGAGAGTAGCGGTGGTTTGTAGCGTGAGATAGTCAGGATTCTGCAAGACTTGGGATCGCCCTGCCTCAGAGAGAGCTGTCATCTCCTTCGTCATCGGACCCAACCAAACAGAACCAAGCATGATCAAAACCAAGGTGACGAGTTGTTTTACCATCACCCAGTAATGTTTGAAGAAGCCCCAATTAGTAAAACCACAAAGTAAAACACCAGTGATAACCGAAAACACAGCAGCAGGAATGATAATGTACTGTCCCAAGACATTTCGCGCTAGGTTGATGCCGTGAATTGCTTCCCCAGGTTTGAGTAGAAGAATACTCAAGGCTAGAGCAACGGAGCACAGAGCTGTGCCAAACCATACCCCCCCCGTAGCAATGTGCAGACTTAACAGCCAGCTTCTCTTACTAATCTTTAATCTCATGGAGCTTCATCAAAAGCGATAGCCTTATAGTTAGTTAGCGAGCTAACTATAATTTTAAGCCCAGGACTTTGTCAAGACGATTGTCAAGATTCATTTGTTGGCTTACAATAAGCGGGCTAACTAAATTACCTCACCATGCAAATTTTTCCAAGGCGAGAGGCATTCCACGAGCTCGAGTGTGATTTTTCTAGCTTTGACCTAGAAGCGGTCGGAACTTGTCTTGCGTTTCTGGATACCACAGGTGAGGTTTATGCTGCTTTTGATAAGCACTTCGAGCGTTTTGGGCTGTCAGCGGGAAAGTTTACGATCTTGATGCAGCTCTACACTGCAAAGCGAGGCTTGTCACCCTCTGAGTTTGCCAATCGTGCCAATGTAACTCGTGCCACAATTACAGGCTTGCTGGATAGATTGGAACGAGAAGGGTTGGTTGAGCGTAAAGCCCACTCCAATGACCGACGAATGCTAACTATCACCCTCACGGAGCAGGGAAAAAAGTTGGTTGAGAGAGTTCTGCCCGAGCATTTTTGCCGTACTAAGGGATTAATGACAAACCTCACGTCTACAGAAAAGAAGACATTCATTAAATTACTTGATAAGTTGAGATCGGGTATCCCAGCGTTGTCAGATCCAAGTTGGGATCACAACAACCTAACAAGTTAAGAACAGCAAGAGTTCGTTGATTCAGCGCTCCATTCACTAAACGGGCAAAGCCTTGGGCGTCAATCACCTTGAGCTCTCCCGCCGCTACCGCAATCTAAATCGACTCGTGCAGCAAGCCAAACCCACCCTGATCAATTTCCACCAAGGTGTCTGCCGCTAGGATAGCGGGCGCTTCGATAAACACCAGTCGTCGCAAGTCTTCCTGGGCTTGGTTTTAGAAGTGGAAAAATTTTGCTCGCTTATCTAAACTGTCCCATTTGCGATGTTTGACTTTACGAGTCTGCCTAACGAGAAATCAAGGTTTTCGGGTAATTAGGCGGTGAAATTGTCTCATTTATAGTCATAAATGGGACATTGAGAATTCAGATAAGTTATAAAATTTGATGCCTGGAAGCATTGGTAGATAAAGCTTTCAGCCTTAACGACCAAAATTTTTCCGTTGCTAATACTAAGCTACGTCCAACAAAAACTGCTCTAACAAAACAATCGAACACGGGAAGGAATCTTCCACTTCTAACTCCAATAAGTCTTTGTCGCCTGTGATTAGATAATCAGCCTGTCCTACCAGCGCCAGCACCAAAAAAGGTACATCAAAGGGATCTCGGCATGGGGGAGTTGCCGGCGGAGGATTAGGTATCCTAACTGTTTCACAAAACGGTAAGTAATCAGCCAATAAGTCCTCTCTTTCTGTTGGACTTAGCCTAAATTTGGGGTAAGCAAGCACCCGCATTAACTCTGTAACTGTTACCTTCGACACCAAAGGGATACAGCCCCCAGACTGCCATATTCCACGTAGCTTACCCGTCACACCACCAAAGATTAAGGCTGACACCAACAGATTAGTGTCGATAACAACCCGTGGAGAAGCCTTCATGACTGACGTGCCCAGTCCACGGCATTGGTAATATCTTCTTCTGTTATGTTCAGAGCCGCTAACTTAGCTCTGACAGCATCAGCTCGTTGGATTCGGACAGGGGTAAGAATAATTTGTCCACCCTGCACCGTGACTTCAAAGTACTCTGCCGAGCCAATCTGTTGGGTAACGGACTTAGGCAAAGTGAGCTGATTCTTAGATGTCAACTTAGCCAGCATGACATTGCAACTCCAAGACGAAAAAAAGAAAACAAGGATTCCTTACTTAGTATAACTACCCCCATCACCAGAAGTTGCCACTTTAGGTAAGAACACGAGGCTACATAGCCTCAAAAAGTACACTTTCCGAGACAACCCAAAAATATGTCTCTTTTTATGTCTCAGAAGCTTATTCTCACAAAGTCTTAGATATAATGAGACTTTATGGGCAGCAATCATGGCGATCGTCGGTTATGCACGGGTCAGTTCCGTGGGTCAAAATCTTGATGTGCAACTTGAGAAGTTAAGTCATTGCGACAAGGTTTTCAAGGAGAAGCAAAGTGGTTCTTCTCATCAACGTCCTGTCCTACAGGAGTGCCTTCGCTACCTCCGGGAAGGGGATACTCTGGTGGTGACACGGTTGGATCGGTTGGCACGTTCTACTCTTCATCTCTGTCAGATTGCGGCGGAGTTAGAGGGAAAACAGGTTGTCCTCCAGGTGCTTGACCAAAATATTCACACTGGTGATGCCACGGGGCGGCTCTTGTTCAATATGCTGGGGGCGATCGCCCAGTTTGAAACGGAAATCCGTGCCGAGCGCCAAATGGATGGTATTCAAAACGCTAAAGCCCGTGGGGTTCGCTTAGGTCGAGAAAAACAGTTAACCGAGCAACAGGTCTTGGAATTACGGCAGAGACGAGAGCAGGGGACTTTGATCAAAATCCTTATGAAGGATTACAAGCTGTCGAAAGCTAGCATATATCGTTATCTGAATGGTACAAAAGTCGTAGAATTAGCACATTAAAATGTCGCTTTCAAAAATATTATCTAACCGAAAATGCTTTCTGTACTATGGTCAAGTTATCGAAGAGACGGATGAGGCTAAAGTTTCTTGTCCGAGTCTGAAGACGAGTCGCTTCTGTGATGGGATTGTCTAGTTTAACTTCTTTGTCCTGATCCCCTCTTTAGCTAAAAATCTGGTAAAAAAGGTTGTGAGAGTCCAAGATTTTAGACTGCCTTCCTGGCCCAGCTTTTGGGATCTACTTCACTCTAAAAAAAGAATGTTAACCTAATTCACCCTACCTGCATTATGGTCTGGTCACGTCGAAATTTTCTTGCAGTGATGGGCTTAGGAGCGGGAGCGGCCCTGTTCAACCCCCGGCAGTATCCTTTAACAGCCGCTATTCCCAAAATCGGCGATCGCCACGGGGATTTGAGTTTTCAACCGATTGACTATCCTATTCCTCTGGCAACGGATGGATTAACCCCTGCTCAACAAAAAACCGCCTTTGCCACCTTTGCGGTTCAAGATGAGTTGGTTTTACCGTCGGACTTTTTTTACACCGTCCTGGGGCAATGGGGAGATCCGGTGGGAGATCACTGGTTTGGGTTTAATAATGATTATTTAGGGCTGGTGGAAACCGACGAAAATACGGCTTATTTGTTAATCAATTTTGAATATATTAGCTTTATCCCCTGGCGACAGGGCTATGAAATGGCAATTGGCAAATCTCTACCGATAGAAACGGTGCTAACCGCTGCGGAGGCGCAAGGAGGAAAAATCAATGCGTTTGCCCTGGCGGCAGATAATCCGGTGAAAATTGACATAGAAGCTCTCTGTGAAGCGGCTTTGGTAGATCAAGGTATGGGAGTAATTCGCTTAGAACGCAACGGTCAAGGGGACTGGCAACGATCGCCAAATGCGACGGATCGGCGCATTACCGGACTTTCTGGGTTAACTGATTCCCATTATTTAACAGCAACCGGGCCGGCGATCGCCATATTTACCAACCCGACCAAACAAGGCTATGACGACGGACTGGGCGAAAAAATCATTGGCACGTTTGGCAACTGTGCTGGGGGAACAACCCCCTGGGGGACAGTGTTAAGCGCAGAGGAAAATTTCCAAAGCCAGGTTCCAGAAGCAGTCTATGCCGATGGCTCCGCCGTAGATCCGGCCCAATGTCCGCTTAAAATAAGTACCAACGGGTTGAGTGGCCAAGGCAATGTGTTTGGCTTGGCGGGCAATAAATATGGCTGGATGGTAGAAATTGACCCGGCCAATGCCAACGATTACGGCGTCAAACATACGGCCCTTGGACGCTTTCGCCATGAAGCTGTGGCGGTGCGGGCAACAGCGAATCAACCCTTGGCGGTGTATTCGGGCTGTGATCGCACTAGTGGGCATCTCTACAAATTTGTGTCAGCAGATACTGTCAAATCCCCCACCGATAAAGGCAATTCCCGTTTATTTACTGCCGGAACGCTCTATGGGGCGAAATTTAACGCCGATGGTACCGGGGAATGGATTGCCTTAACCCCTGATACCGTAGTAAATCCTGTTCGTCCTAGCGATATTGCTGTTGATAGTTCTACTACCGGAATTGTCTATTTGCCCCATCCAGACCGGAACCAGGCCGGGGCGATCGCCATAGATACGGATCATGCCGTTGCCGAGTATCAGACTCAATTCGCCACCTTAGCGGATCTTTATCCCATTGAGTCAGACCGCCAACAAGGGGCAATTTTGGTGGATGCTCATTTAGCCGCCAATGCTGCCGGCGTTACCCCCACTGCTCGCCCGGAAGATACGGAAATTTTGCCCGATGGGTCTGTATTAATCGCATTTACTTCCGGTTGGCCCAGTCAGGGGGATGGCGGTTGCGATCGCCATATTTTTCAGGGGCCACAGGGGGAAGTTCCCTGCAACTCTGGTTGGATAATGCGCCTACAAGAAACCGGCGATCGATGTGATGCACTAACTTTTGGTTGGGCAATGATTGCCGCCGGCGGTGAGCCCAGTCAGGGTGGTTTAGGCTTTGCCAATCCCGATAATTTGGCGATCGATGGTCGGGGCAATCTTTGGATGGTTACCGATATGTCCACCAGTAAACACAATCGTAAGTTTGAGCGGGAAGCCGATACAACGAGCTTAGATTCCGTGGGAGTGTTTGGTAATAATTCCCTCTGGTATTTGCCTTTACACGGTCCTAATGCCGGCCAGATATTTCCCTTTGCCATTGGCCCGATGGATAGCGAGTTGACAGGGCCGGTCTTCAGTCAGGATCAAAAAACCCTCTTTTTGGCGGTTCAACATCCAGGGGAACTCAATGGTCTGCGGCAAACAGAGATAGTCACTATGCCTTTAACCACCACGAATGGCGAACCGTTTCTGCAAACTCGTACTGTCCCGTTACAGTCCCATTGGCCGAATAGTGGAGATATGCTATCCCGTCCAGCAGTAGTAACCATTCAGCGGCGGACTCGTCAGCCGTTTCATTCGTCTTAGATCATGATTATTTGATGAGTAAAGGGTCATGGTGCGGAGTGAGATCTTCATGATGCCGAAGATATTGGCCCGTCAAAATCGGGGATACCGGCTTCATCCGGTGCCGCACGGCATGGAATCTGTGAGTTTGCAGATCTTCGGTGTAGTCTTGCCGGCTTTCGCCTGCAACTTTCTTGCGGAGTTTGATGATGCCGTCGATGACTGCTTCCGGTCGCGGCGGGCAGCCCGGAATGTAGACATCTACCGGAATCAGCTTATCGACCCCCCGAACTGCGGTGGGGGAATCGGCACTAAACATACCAGCTGTAATCGTACAAGCCCCCATAGCGATGACATATTTCGGCTCCGGAATTTGTTCGTAGAGTTGCACCAAAGCCGGAGCGTATTTCATGGTGATGGTGCCAGCGGTAATCATCAGATCGGCCTGGCGGGGGGTTGCCCTGGGGATGGAACCAAACCGCTCTAGGTCAAAGCGGGGACCAAAAGCCGCCATGAACTCCATAAAGCAGCAGGCGGTGCCAAACATCATTGGGTACAGGGTCGAGAGCCGGGCCCAATTGTAGATGTCGTCGAGGCAGGTGAGAATAACGTTCTCAGACAATTCTTTTGTCACCTGGGGTGCCTGGATGGGATTTTGAAGGGTGAGGGCATGGGTGCTGGTGGACATGGTTAAACCTCTTAAAGCGGTCTATGGTCTATGAGTAAGTTAGACCGTCGCGATTGACGGCCCTGTTAAAGCAGGAATGCCGTAGCGATCACGGGTATGACCATGGCTCAAGCTCCTACAGAAGACTGCAGGGCAAGGGCAGGAACCGGCCCACGAGTTTGGGTGGTGAGGGCGGTGATCGCTTCAAATGCCTTGATCTGCACCGTCGGCAACAGGGGATTCGCTTTCAGAGCGGTAATGATAGGACTGTTGACGTAAGCTGTCAGCGCTGTTTCACTGTCAAAACAGTAAAGGCCGCCGGCTTCTTTTGTCCCATCATTAATAATCCAGATTTTCCAGGTGAGGCCGGGGAAGGCTGCGATCGCCCCTACTGCGTGAGAAAATACGTTTTCTAGCTCCGCTTGGGAGCAATCATAGGTCACATTGATTTGCAGAATAAGGTTACTCATAATTTTCTCGTCAGTGATGAACTATTTTGGGAGATAGCTGAGATCAGTTCCTTTGTGAGCTATCGGTAATAGCACTCCTCTAACCAAATGCGCACTTCATTTTCGTGGGTAAAAAAGTGGGTGCGGTGGTCTCTGGGGTCATATACTTCCCAAACTTCGGTCTCACCCTGGGTAGATCGATGGATACGGAGCGTACTTTTCTGGGTGAGCCATTGCACCAAGGTATTACCGAGCCGCCCAAAGAAATGACGCAGTCGCGCAGGCTGATCAACAGTTGGACGGGTATTTTCTTGTAGTGTTATTTCTAGGTTCGGACGCTGTTGTTCCAGCAGGGTTTGGGCATTGTGGGTAAAGTTGTTCATAGAATTCTCCTGAAAATTCAAAAGTCGGGGTGGTTGAAGCGGTCTTATCGCCAACGCTATCGAGGTCGTGGTGGGGAAAGAAGGTAAGGCTCGCATGCATGTATTGACGTCATTGCTATCAGACTCAGCGCTGGCAAAGGGCAACCTACAGCGCCATCAGGAACAGATCCAGAAGTGAGAATTTAGCCAGCAGCCATGAGATTTTGTTCCTTCGTGATCGCCTGCAAGCGGTAGGTGAGTAAATCGAGCGCTTCATTCTCCATTTCCCACAGGATGTCTCTGGCGGATTTGATAGCGGTGATATTGCCGCTGCTTTCCCCTGCCGTCAGGCACATTTCCTCAAAATCACCGGAGGTGTCGGGGGTGGGCAGAATGGCTGAGAACTTAGGCATGGGCAGGGCCTGACCGCCCAGGATGGTGGAGCCGATCGCCGGTTGAGTGGGGCCATGCTTAGTTGCGTCTGCCACGCGATCGCCCCACTGGTTGACGGCAAGGTTGCGTAGTACCCGCATTAACTGCCCCGGCATTTCCGGACCAAACAGGGTGGTTCGAGTGGTATCGCCGACGGTTGCCGTCACCACCCGCGCCTTGTACTCCGGGTGGGCGTAAGCTTCTTCACTGGCGAGAAATCGGGTGCCGCACCACACCGCCTCAGCTCCCAGGGCTAGGGCCGCCACCAGCCCCCGGCCGTCGATAATGCCCCCGGCGGCAATTACGGGAATTGGGGCTACTTCGCGACAGATGGCGGGCAGCAGGCTAAAGATGCTGGCTTCCGAGCGGTTGTGGCCGCCCCCTTCCTGCCCTTGGGCGATGATCGCATCAAAGCCCTGGGCTTTGGCCTGGGTCGCTTCTGCCAGAGACCCCACCTGCATCCAGACCTTGACACCAGCATTCTGGAGCTGGGTCACCCAGTCCAGTGGCGGAAATGACCAGAAGAAGATAACCACCGGCACCCGTTCGGCCATGCAGATGGCGATGTGGTCGTCGTTGGCGGCTGCGGTAATGAAGTCGATGCCAAAGGGGCGATCGCTGAGGCTCCGCGTTTGCCGAATCAATGCGCGCAGTTCCTCCGGGGGAGACATAAAGGCACTAAAGGTGCCCATGCCACCGGCATTGCTGACAGCAGCGGCGAGTTTAGGAGTAGCGACAAAGGCCATACCAGCAGAGATGATCGGCGTTGTGAGATGGTAGGTTTGGGTGATTTGGGTGGTTAGCATGACAGGAAAGGATGAATAGACGGGGTAAAAGAGCAAATAGGGTTTAGTAGAGCCAGCTTGTGTATTCAGGAGTGGCAGTTTTCATGTCTTCGTAAAGCCATACCATGCGATCAAAAAACCAAAGTTTGCCCATGTAGAGTAGCAACAGCCCCAGTAGCGTCAAAGGCAGGTTCAATGCCCAAAGTCCGCAAATGGCTATGACGGAGCCGACGGCGGCAAGTCCTGCCAGGAAATGGGGAAAGGTATAGTGATGGGTTGGAATAGAAACTTGATGGCGGTTGATCCATACCCGCTCACCCAGGACGCCTTTAGATGCCCAGTTGTCGGTAGATTGGGGAGGCGAAAATAGACGGGCGTTGTACCAGTTCCAGAGTAGGGCTATTGCAATGGGAATCAGTGACCACCAGCCCAACCAGACTCTGCTCCAGACTGATAGAAGTAGTAAGGGAGCAACAGTTAAACGAGTCCAGACACACCAGGGATTAGCGTGGCCCCGCCAAGTCTGATCATCCATGCGAAATAGGGTGGCGATCACGTTGGCAAACATCAGAAATACCTCTAAAACAGAACCATTGCGGGTAAGGAAAACCTGATTGCTTTCTTGGGTGCTCGACTTCAACGGTAGGGGTTTTCTAGGGTGCTGTCTCTAGGGCAAATCTATGGAATATCCGTCTATGGGAAGCTATGGCATTTGCCCGCACCATTCTCAATACAAGTGTTATGCCCTAACATTGTGGTGATCAGGTCGCCGTTTAAGCTGGCTTTTCACCGCTGGTCAGACCATGTCAGGATAATGCCCATACTGCCAACGGGGGATACAATTCGACTCGCGACTGCCGCTGATCTGCCCTGGTTACTTCCCATTGAGCGGCAGGCCGCTCAACGGTTTCTCACTTGTTTAGACCAGACCGGCTTGACTGCCGCGATCTTAGAGCAGACAAAGGCGATCGCCGATTTTGAGCAGGCCTGTCGGAGCGAACATTTATGGGTCGCGGTGAGTCCGACCAGGCAACTGGTGGGCTTTGCGTTTGTGCGGATGCTTGACGGCTATGCCCATCTGGAAGAACTGGATGTGTTGCCCGATCACGGCAAGCGAGGCATCGGCCGCGCTTTAGTGGCGGCAGTATACGATTGGGCGCAAGGGGCAGGCCATCCTGGCGTTACCTTGAGAACCTTTCGTGAAGTGCCCTGGAACGCGCCTTTCTATCAGCGTTGCGGCTTTCGCATTGTGGACTCAGCCCAGTTGTCACCGCAGCATGGGGAGCTAGAAAAAGCCGAGCAACGGCTGGGGCTGCGGACTGATTTGCGTGTTTCGATGGTTTATCGCTGCGATTGAGGATGTTTATCTACCCGTCCCTGTCATGCACCTATTGACCTCTAACTTTGCGCCATTCCCTTGGCAACATCTTGATTACACTGTTGTTCAACTGACAAAGCAGGACAGTAATTGCCTGCAAGCCTTGTTTGAACGCTGCACCGATTTTTTCAACTTAACCACAGGGCAACCGCCTGCATCCACCGCTGCTGAAGCCGAATTTGTTGATGTTCCAGCAGGTAAAACTCCTGAGGATCTCCACGTTTTTGGGCTCCACCATCCCCAGAAAGGACTCATCGGTACGATCATTGCCGTGCAAGATTATCCGGAAGCTGCGACTTGGTGGATAGGCACGATGCTAATCGATCCGGTATATCGCAGCCAGGGAGTCGGATCAGCCTTTTATCAAGCGTTTGAGCGATGGTTGGCGGCGCAGGGAGTAACAGGGATTGAGCTATGCGCGATCGCCTCTAACACTTCTGGTCGTGCCTTCTGGCAGCGTATGGGCTTTGAGGAAATTCGCCAAACGCCCTCGCGTTCCTTTGGGCAACGGCATCACATTGCCCACGTTTATCGCCGTTGTCTGATTCTATTGACACGACGGGCTGAATTTGAATCCTATGATCCCTTAAACTCGCTGAATGCCTACCTATGCAAGACGGAGGTAATTAATTGGCAGCATCCAGACATTCAAGCATTAGCCCAGCAACTTGCCGCTGGCCATGAAACACCAGTTGTGATCGCTCAAGCCTGCTTTGAATGGGTGCGCGACGCGATTCGCCACAGCGTTGACTACCAGATGAATCCAGTTACCTGGCGAGCCTCTGACGTCCTTCAGCATAAAACCGGCTACTGCTTTGCAAAAAGTCACCTGCTGGCGGCCTTGCTGCGGGCTAATCAGATTCCAGCAGGGTTTTGTTACCAGCGGCTGAGCATTGATGATCGGGGCACACCCTACAGCCTGCATGGCTTCAATGCCGTCTATTTACCCATAACAGGTTGGCATCGGGTTGACCCACGGGGCAATAAACCTGGTATTGATACCAAATTTAGCCCCCCTATCGAGCACTTGGCCTATCAGCCTAAGCTTGATGAAGAAGCGGACTTTTCCGCGATTTTGGCAGAACCGTTGGCGATCGTGGTGACAGCATTGCAAACTCACGCTACTTGGGATGCCCTGCTGCACCACCTGCCGGATATGACCCCGAATACCGCAACAACCATCGGTTTGTATTGTTACTAGCCTAGGCTTCACATCAAATATGACTCTGTAAGCTACCGAAATAATCGACACCTTCCGTTAAAGTCATATAGTTCAGGCTGTTTTTGGGTAGTACTAACCATGCCGTTTGAAGATGCCCTTGCGATCGTTAATGCCGCCATGCAGACATTACTGGGGCGGCAACTCAGCGACATCGAAACTCTCATTTTTGAAGGTTCCTGGCAGAGCAAAACCTATCCTCAAATCGCCGATGGGGCCGGCTACTCCATCAACTACCTGACCACCGACGTCGGCCCCAAATTCTGGAAAGTCCTCAGCCAAGCTTTGGGAGAACCTGTCAACAAGAAAAACTTCAAGGCCGCAATTCGAAGGTATTGTGTAGTCCAATCGGGGGGCGAGTGGGAGAGTGAGGGTTTTCAGACCCAGTTACCCAGCTACCCATCTATCCTCTCCTGGGGCGAAGCACCGGATGTCAGCCAGTTTTACGGACGGGAAGAGGAACAAGCTCTACTACAACGCTGGATTGAGGCCGAACGCTGTCGGCTGATTGCCGTACTGGGCATGGGCGGCATTGACAAGAGTACCTTGACAACAAAGGTGGTGCAAGGCTTCGTTCAGGGTGACGGGGTAGAAGAGTGGGAGGGCGACAACATTAACATTAAAAAAATTCAAAATCCCCTGCAGGAAGGGCAAAGCCCTACAAAATTTAAAATTCAACATCTACCCAGCTCCCCAGCCACACCCTTCACCCACATCATCTGGCGATCGCTCCGCAATGCCCCACCTTTGGAAGCGCTGCTGGCGGAACTGATCGATCTGCTCTCGGAGCATCAAGAAACAGTGGGTGATCGCGCCCGACTGCTGCACTGGCTGCGAAAAACCCGGTGCTTGATTGTGCTGGACAACCTGGAAACCATTCTGCAAGCGGGAGATCACGCAGGTTACTACCGCGATGGTTATGGGGATTATGGCGAACTGATCCAGCTATTGGGGGAGACGCCTCATCAAAGTTGCGTGCTACTCACCAGTCGAGAAAAGCCTGCCGAAATTGCTGTCCTGGAAGGACTGGACGGTAATACCCGCACGCTGCAACTGAGTGGTTCCGTGGCGACAGCGATCGCTATCATTCAGCAAAAGGGCTTGCAGGGGACAGAGGAGCAACAACAGGTGTTGTGCGATCGCTATAGCTATAATCCCCTAGCGCTGAAAATCGTCTCCACCACCATTCAAGATTTATTTGATGGTGACATTAGCGCATTTCTGACCGAAGATGCGGTCATCTTCAACAGCATTCGCCGCCTGCTCGACGCGCAGTTTCAGCGCCTGACGGAGCTGGAGCAAGCCATCATAATCTGGCTGGCCATCAACCGCGACTGGACGGCGATCGCGGAATTAGCCGCTGATCTGGTACCCCCCGTGCCCAAGGTGAAATTGCTGGAAGCCTTGGAGTCGCTGCGCTGGCGAGGACTGATCGAAACCCAGGACAAGCGCTACACCCTCCAGCCCGTGGTCATGGAATATGTCACCGAACGGTTTATTGAGCAAATCAACCAGGAACTGGAGATGGGGCAGCCTCAGTACTGGCAGCAGTTTGCACTGCTCAAACTCACAGTGCGAGACCACATTACCGAAACCCAGCGGCGGCTGATTGTGCACTCCACTGCAGCCCAATTTGGTGATTGCTTCCCCTCCCCGGAGCTCCAGCGGCAGCAGTTGCAAACAGTTTTGACGGCAATTCGGGAATCGGTGATCGCGGGTTACGGGGTAGGTAACCTGATCAACTTGAGCAACGCCCTAGACCTCGATCTGGCGGGCTTTGACTTCTCACAGTTAACCATTCGGCAGGCGGATCTGCGCCATCGATTGTTTCAACACCTAAACTTTGCCCAGGCCAATTTTCGGGACTCGGCCTTTAAGCAAACCTTCGGTAGTATTTTCTCCCTCAGCTACAGTCCGGCGGGGGATTACTTGATCACGGGCGACGATGTTGGGGTCGTGCGCCTGTGGAAAAGTGCTGAAATGCAACCGATGCAGAGCTATCCCCTGCATCGTAGCTACGTGTGGGACTTGCGCCCTAGCGCCGATGGCCGCTGGCTAGCGACCTGTAGCGAAGATCAAACCGTCAAAATTACGAACCTAGCAACGGGACAACTTCAGGCTACCCTAGTAGTGGCTCCCACTATTGCCCGCGCCATTGTCTGGATAGGGCCAGACTGCCTGGCGATCGGCGGCATTGATGGCCACATTCGGTTGTGGTATCCCTTCACCGAGCAGGCACCAGTCCTCGTAACGGCCCACACCGATATTGTCAATAGCCTCAGTTGGGATGCCAACTCGAACCTCCTGGCTAGCTCCAGTAGCGACAGCACCGTCAAACTCTGGGATGTAGAGACGGGCATCTGTCATCGAATCTGGCGCGAGGCGGTGCCCGTTCGGTGGGCTACCTGGAGTCCTGACGGGCATACTCTGGCCATCAGCCGAGAAGATGGCGGCATTGTCCTCTGGAATCCCCACAGCGATCAAGCCCCGCGTTACCTCAACGGTCATCCGGAAACTGTTTGGAGTTTAGACTGGAACCCCGATGGTGCCTGGCTGGCTAGCAGTTCCCATGATGCCACGGTGCGATTGTGGGATGTGGTGACGGGACGCTGTCGGCGAATTCTACGCAGTCACCAGAACTGGGTCTGGTATGCTCGCTGGCACCCACACCAACCACGGATCATCAGTGGTGGCCACGATGGTACTCTCAAACTGTGGGACACCGGCACCGGCCAGTGCCTAAAAAGCCTTACCGGGCACATGGCCAACATTCGCGCCATTGCCCCCGCCCCCGATGGTCAAACCCTGGCCCTCGGCTGCGACGACACAATTGTACGGCTCTGTGGAGCTGACTCACCGCCAAGTTTTATCCATGCCTTTGGACACAGCCATCTGATCAGTGATCTGTGCTGGAACCCCACCGGCGAGAACCTGGCCAGTGCCTCCCATGATTGCAACCTTCGGGTCTGGCAACGATCACCCCTGCGCTGTACCCAGGTTCTCAAAGGGCATACCAACTGGGTATGGTCCGTGGATTGGCATCCCACTCAGGATCTCCTAGCCAGCGGCAGTGTTGATAGCACCATTCGTCTCTGGTATCCGACCCAGTCCACCCCTGTAAAAACCCTGATGGCCCAAACTAGCTGGATTCTGTCGGTGCGCTGGCACCCTACTGGACGCTGGCTTGCCAGTGCCGCTGGCGACTTCACCATCGGGCTATGGAATTCCAAAACCTGGGAATGTACCCATCTGCTGACAGGCCACACCCACTGGATCTGGTGTCTTGCCTGGAGCCCCAATGGGCAATACCTCGCCAGCGGAGGCTATGACAACACTGTCTTTATCTGGAAGGTCGAGAAGGAGGTTACTAGCCTTCGCACCCTGGAGCATCCCACTATCCTGAGTGCGATCGCCTGGCATCCCGATGGTGAGTTGCTGGCCACCTCCTGCCACGACGGCAATATTCGACTTTGGCACTGGCAAACCGGGCAGTGTGTCACTCGCATCAGCGGTCATCAAGGAGAAATTCTGACCCTTAAATTTTCCCCCGATGGCAAGCGACTCTACAGCAGCAGTCAAGACGAAACCTGGAAAACCTGGGACTGGCAAACGGGTACCTGCCTCGCCAGCGATCGCCTTGATCGCCCCTATGAAGGAATGAATATTTCCGAAGTCCGAGGGTTGACCGAAGTTCGGAAAGCAGCATTGAGAGCACTGGGAGCTACGGAAGGGAGTCAACCTCCAGGTGACCTTGTGAGGTGGCTCCGAAAAACTGAACAGGGGAGAAAGCTCTAACCTGTGGTCACAACAGAAAAGTTAGACTAAGCGACGCCTTCACAGGAGCCGCTTGTCTTCAAAACCAGACATGAAACGTTAGCTTCATCCGGCTCCTCAATAATTTGACCCTTATCATAGGAACATCTGGATGCTTGAAAAATCCGCTTTTGGAGCTTTAAAAGGGGTGACAACAGAAAGGGGTACATGCACGATGGCAGGATTGCCACCCTTGAAGGGGTGGTTGCTCACTATGCCAGTGGCGTGACCCCTAGTATCTCGACTAAGCTATGACCATGACCAGAAACCAGAAGGTAGTGAAAGCGAGTAGACCCAGGTTCGGAGACGATGTTGTCGGGGAGCTAACGTAACCGGTGCTATCGGATGGCTACCATCTCGGAAAGGTAGTGCAAAGGGAGGTAACGCTTCCAACCCTTCTACCTCAGCTCTCCAACTACTAGGTAGCTGACTAAGACTGGCGATCGCCGAAGTTTCTTCCACCGGCACTACTGCATAGACCATCACAACGGGCTTTTGGGTATCGGGGGTATAGCCGAGGATAAAAGAGCAGGATGCACTCTGAGGCATATCTAATGGCTTCTTGGACTTCTAACAGTGCTGGACAATTAATTAGTCGAGGCTGTTGGGCTGCAGCGGTACCATTAATCAAGCTACTTAAACTGGACTCGTACCCACTGCTACCTACAGTTACCAACGGGAAACTCATAGATTCTTCTTGTAAACCTTCCATAGGGTCTTCAAAGTAGAAGCAGCAAAGATGGTTGAATGCCGCAACATTTGTAAATAATCCACCTAATGTAGCTTTGAAGAAGCTCTACTATGTTCATCAGATACTAATGAAGACCAAAGTTATCCGCTTTGGGTTACCCAGCAAGTCCGCCGTAGCCTCACTTCTGGACCAACTTTTCAATTAGTTCAGTAACTTGAGCTGGTGGTTGCCAACTTTGCAAAATTTCCCTTGCTATATTCCACTTCAAGCTCAGTAGAAAATCTCTTTCTGACTTACTCATAGAATAACCCAGGCGTTTTAGGTAGCGTTTGAAAGTCAGTTTTACCAGATACTCCGCTTCTTCATAGCTTTCTATCACGCTATCCGGTATATCCTCTCCCGTATATTCATGCTTGATCGCCCTAGCACAAAGATAATTTAAGCCCGGACTTACATACCTTAAGTTACGAGGATCATTATTTTGCTTATTTGCATCAAGATGATGAATCTCTACTTCTCCTTTACGAGCAAAGTAACCGTTAGCATATAGCCTCCACCCGTTGGACAAAAATTTACTAACTTGATGTTGATAGATAATCTTTTTTTGAATATTGGTCACATGAAAGTCGAATATTCCAGTCTCATCTAGAAGATTGAATAGACTTCGAGCATCGTCACGCTCTAAGTATAAGTAGCCGTCCTTGGTCTGCTTCCATGTGAAAAAGTTAATCTTGGTAAACACCGTTGCGTGATTAATAACTTTTGACAAAGCACTGATGGAGCCATGTTTGCAATGACGAAGTTGTTTCTTCTTTGATTTCTGTGCTTTGAACACTGGAGGAAGACTTCGTTTATTCTTTGTTTCGTCACTATTGATATGTTGTGGTTCGGTGTGGGGAGTGGAGTTGTACCGTGTAAGTATTTCCATGGCAATGTTTATAGAGTTAGAAGGCAGCAGTAAAGAGTTAAAGAAGCTCCCCATAAAGTTGAACAAAAGGGTAGGGGGGGGTAACTCTTTAAGTAGAATCTGTAGTATTTAGCTTGCATTGTCAGTATGATTGATGAGCCTTTGCATACCTGCAATTTATATCTGGCTATCAGGGCAAAACTAACCATGGCAAACATTGGAAAATCTCATCCAAAGCAAGTATAGTTACGCTCTCAAAAAAAACACGCTTAACCGGAAAAATTTATTTTTAGTCTAGTCGAGACTCAAGCTTAAGGACCCGGGACAGAGATAACACCATTACAGACAGAAATCAAGCAAGGTTAGCGCTAGAAGCGTTGTTTATGAATAAAGCGCCTGACAGCATTGCAACCACAATAATGAGTGACATCGGCAACGGCAAAACCACCGAAGACAAACTCCAAGGCACCGTAGCCATCTATGAGGGGCTGGCGAGCCTGATCGACGACGATTATAGTAGTTTCAAATAAAGCTGAGACGCTAAACGCCACAGTAAGAACGGATAATTTCATCAAGAGACGTGTCAATAGGAGCGTACATTCTAGCTCGTTTCAAGGCACTAAAGTCATGCTCAATATCATTTAAATCAGGAGAATATTTCGGCAAAAAAAGAACTTCATGACCTGCTTCTTTAGCCAATTCTTTAATGGCAGTTTTACGATGAATAGGAGCATTATCCATTATTAATATTGATGGAATGTCGAGGGAGGGTAGCAAATATAATTTTAACCATCCTTCAAAGCCTTCTGCATTCAAACTCCCGGTAAAAACCATCGGCGCAATCAAATCTTTTTTTCCTTTTCTTCTCCCTGCTACTAGATTTTCTCTGACTCCCCTTTTTCCTTGTCTATCTCCATAAACTTTTTTTCCTTTTTTTGACCAGGCATAAATACAAGCCTGGATTGCTTCGAATCCAGATTCATCTATGTAAACTATAGCTTGACTACTATAGAGCTTAATTAGTTCTCTTAACATTCTATAGTACTTAACTCGTTCCTCCCGGTTTCTTTCTCGATAACGTAGTTCTTTTTTTTTCTGTTTATTTTCATTTTCTTTAATGCGTAATATACGGCACTCGGCCTCACTCCAAATTTCTTGGCTCTGTCTATCAATCTTGCATCGGGATTTTCTTCTACGTCTTTTTTTAGAGCTTCCCAGTCTAATTTCCTATGGCGACGCTCTACTTTTATTGGGCTTAAATCTACTCTATTTAACCATCTGTATATCGAGGCTTTTCCTATTTTACATATCTTGGAAGCCTCAGTTATTTTTCCTCCAGCTTCTATATAAGCTACTACCCTTTGCCTTAAATCTAAACTGTAAGCCATTGTTTAAACCTGTTCATTTTGTACACTCCATAATTTTACATTAAATTCTCTCATCGTTAATTGAAATGACTATATATGGGATCTATGACCGCCGAAGAAGCTCTTAAACGGACCGTGGCCAAGGTACTCTTAGGTGGACCTATGTCTAACGAAGCGGCAGAGCAACTGGCCACCGCAGCTAAAAGCTTGTTCGACGTAGCTATAAACGAATACGCAATCGAGACGACGGATGGTAGATACAGTTTTAACGAGCAGCAGAGTAGATCTGCTTCACTCTTAGCCTTCTACCTCAAAGCGGCAGAAGATGTGCTGACAGACATCAAAGTGGAAGGCCGGATGAACACCAAGGCCCTCTCAGAGCTTGGCTACGTTGACCACTTAGACAGGCTACAAAACCTAGATCTGACAGGAGGTCTAGCCTATATAAACGAGATAGAGCAAAACGTAAGACAGAGCGCCATCCTCGGAGAGGAAGACTCTCTAGCAGTTTGGACCATTATGGACGAGCTTAAACAGGGCTACACACAAGTTAAGAGCGGCGCAGTTAGCCCTGACTCGCTAGAAGGTATGTTGAGCACTGCAAAGGAGCAGTTAGGACAGCTTGGAGCTAACACCAACATGCTGACTTCGACTATAGACTTGTACTTAGAGAATGAGGATGTGGCTCTCAGATATAAAGAAGCGGGTAGGGCAGCAAACATTATCCTACCCACCGCAGAGGAGCTAGAGCAAGCCTCAGGTACAGAGTACGAGCAGATGCGCGAGCAGTTAAAGCTTAGTCTGTATAATCTTTACTCCTTTGGCCAACTTAATAAGTACCTACAAACTCAAATGGACCCGGGGTTGAACCGTGTGACGGTAGCAACGGGGATGCAGGACACGACCAGGCTGGAAGCGCACTACGCCCAGCTGCTAACCCAAGCGGAGCTTGACCTGTACACAGTTAGTACAAAAGACAAGGAAGCCTACGCGAGCATCCAGGAGACGCTAATAACCCTAGGATCCATGCTAGAAGAGAACCTCGGCTACATGAACCAAGCCAAGGTTAGATCCACCTACGCCCTGCAGCACATGAGTGTACTACAGCTAGGGGCGCTGAGTTCTGACAATTTAGGTATTAATTGGGGCGGCGTTGACCCCGACAACAACCTAACCGAACAACAAAGAAGGGCGATAGAGGTAGACACCTTAGCGTCGCAGCTAACCTTTGAGTTCAGTCAAGGTTACAGCTCTTCTACAGCAAAGACTCTACCCAGGGTATTGACGGGCAGACAAAACAAAGGATTGTTATCTGCTAGCCCCGCATACAACTTCTTCAAAGGTTTCTTCGATGCCTACGCCTCTGGAAGGCCAGAGGACTTCGAGAATTTACAAGAGAACGCCGCCTACATGCGTGACGTTAAGAGAGTCAGCAGCCAGGTTATGCGGAACGGTTACGACAGTGTAGACAGTAGGGTCAACATCTTAGTAGACGACTACGTTCGACAACTGATCAGCCCGGAAAGTCCTATCAGTTCTCAAGCTCGGTTCTTGGTCAGCGATCTGTCCACATGAGACTCACTTACATATAGTCATTTCAATTAACGATGAGAGAATTTAATGTAAAATTATGGAGTGTACAAAATGAACAGGTTTAAACAATGGCTTACAGTTTAGATTTAAGGCAAAGGGTAGTAGCTTATATAGAAGCTGGAGGAAAAATAACTGAGGCTTCCAAGATATGTAAAATAGGAAAAGCCTCGATATACAGATGGTTAAATAGAGTAGATTTAAGCCCAATAAAAGTAGAGCGTCGCCATAGGAAATTAGACTGGGAAGCTCTAAAAAAAGACGTAGAAGAAAATCCCGATGCAAGATTGATAGACAGAGCCAAGAAATTTGGAGTGAGGCCGAGTGCCGTATATTACGCATTAAAGAAAATGAAAATAAACAGAAAAAAAAAGAACTACGTTATCGAGAAAGAAACCGGGAGGAACGAGTTAAGTACTATAGAATGTTAAGAGAACTAATTAAGCTCTATAGTAGTCAAGCTATAGTTTACATAGATGAATCTGGATTCGAAGCAATCCAGGCTTGTATTTATGCCTGGTCAAAAAAAGGAAAAAAAGTTTATGGAGATAGACAAGGAAAAAGGGGAGTCAGAGAAAATCTAGTAGCAGGGAGAAGAAAAGGAAAAAAAGATTTGATTGCGCCGATGGTTTTTACCGGGAGTTTGAATGCAGAAGGCTTTGAAGGATGGTTAAAATTATATTTGCTACCCTCCCTCGACATTCCATCAATATTAATAATGGATAATGCTCCTATTCATCGTAAAACTGCCATTAAAGAATTGGCTAAAGAAGCAGGTCATGAAGTTCTTTTTTTGCCGAAATATTCTCCTGATTTAAATGATATTGAGCATGACTTTAGTGCCTTGAAACGAGCTAGAATGTACGCTCCTATTGACACGTCTCTTGATGAAATTATCCGTTCTTACTGTGGCGTTTAGCGTCTCAGCTTTATTTGAAACTACTATAATTTTAGTGATGAACTAAACAAACTATCGGTTCAATCATTAATTGAACTAAGTCATCCAGTAATGTCATTGGATAGACAATTAAACCTACTATCAACAGTGAAAAGTATCAATGCTAAAAGCAAAGATATTCTAGATTCAGACCCAGAGGAGATAACACTCAAAGAATTTGAAAATATTATTAGTATTTATCTCAAAGTCATAATGTTTAATCGGGGTCTTCTATACGAAGAAGAGTTTGGCGACATTGATATTGACTCCTAAAGCCCTGCTCACCCTAGGGGTAAGCGGTTAAGCTCATCTCTATAGTGTTGCCACTGCGGGTAAAAGCTATCTATGAATCCCCAGAAGCGGTCATTATGCTTAGGTTCTAGTAGATGGGTCATCTCGTGAACTACGACGTACTCTAGGCAGGCTGGGGGCTTTTTTGCTAACTCTAGGTTGAGCCAAATACGCTGAGCCCTGGGGTTACAGGTGCCCCAGCGGGTCTTCATTCGTTTAACTCCAAATTCACGCACTTCGACTCCCATAACGGTCTCATACTTAGCAATGAGACCAGGGACTACATCTTTGATTTGTTGACGGTACCATTCACTGATCACTTGGTGGCGCTTCTCCTGGGGGGTGTGGGGACGAACATAAAGATCCAAAGTCTTGGGAGCAAGGTTTACTTTTGGTGGTGCTTGGTGCTCCACCACTTTCAACAGGTAACGTTGACCCCAGACAAGATGACTTTCCCGGTTTACATACTCCCTAGGGGCTTCCCTTTCCTGGGCTAGGATCCTACGGCGTTGTTGTCTGATCCAAGCAAGCTTAGAAATGATAAAGACTCGCACTGTATCAGGGTTCATGGTCAAGGGTGCCGATACTCGCACTTCTCCTTGGGGAGGATGAACTGTTAGATGCACATTTTTAATCCCTTTGTAGGTAATGGCAACGGTCAGTTCTCCCAAGTGCAGAGTGGTGGTGATGCTAGTATTCATCCTGCTGTTTAACAATGTTAAAAATCTGCTCCACTCTGTCCACATCATTCAGAACTTGGTATAGAGCTTGTTTGATCAGGTTTTCCTTGGCTTGATTGCCCCGAAAGCCATCGCTTTTACTACTCATTACTGCCTGGTGTACTTTGAGGGTCAAGATTTCGTCCTGTCCTAGGTTATTGTAAAGGGCACGCTTGGCGGGAGTGTCGATCGCCTTGGGAGTATCGTCGGACTGCCCTGTTGCTACTTTTCTGACCAGAGTGGCAAGCTCTTGTAGATAGGCTTCATAGTTGAGGGCGTTCTGTTTACGCTGACGAATAATCTCATCCAAGAGGATGGAAGCTCAGGGGCCAATTTAGTACCTGAAGCTTTTTACATCAACCTGCTTCCCAGTTTTCCCGGTAGGTTGCACCAAAGATGGTGTCGCCCAGCCATTTCTTGAAGGACTGATTATCACTAAACTGCTTGAACAACTCTGTGTGGTCAGCCAACAATTCAATCATCACCCGCTGTAGGGCAGCATCATGTTCGATTCTGGCAGTCCTCTTGTCGTTGTTCCTCATGGCATTCTGATAGGCTACGTCCGCCGCTACCTTGGCTGGAATCTCCTCAGCGATGACCCGACGAATCTTGTCATTGTCTTTCCAATTAATGTTTCCGAACTGATCATTGAAAGCCTTGATGATGTTACTTAACTGGTCTAGGTCTGCCTCCGGTTTACTGCCCCCGCCGGCGGTTGGCACAGGTTTAATCTCGGCATCCTCATCTGCTAGGTCGATCTTCAGACTAGTTTTTAGTTCAACACGGTAGCTATCCATGTCGATCGCCTCTAGGATGCCCCGGGATAGATCCTCTTCTTTGGGGGCAGGGAGCTTGGGAATGAGGAAGTTGAGGAAGATGGATAGTTTTTCCCAATCGGCATTGGAGTAGGGCAGGATTGAGGCAAGGAAGCCGTAGGTGCGGACAAAGGCCTTCGCCTTACCCTTGAAGTCCACTTGTCCATCTTCATCGAGATCTGCGTTGTAGGCGGCTACGCAGGCATCCAAAACTGGGTCAAGCCTATCCCGATCTGCACCGTTCAGGTACAACTCCACTAGATACTGGATTTGCTCCTGTGTATAGACCTGGTGGCTGTCCAGATCTGCCTTCAAGTCATGGAGCTTGTTGGGGTCGGTCTCATTACTGAGGATGGTAGTGCGGTAATAGGGGTCAAAGGACGATTGGATAGTGCCTGAATCGTTGTAGAAATCCAGCACGAAGGTGTCGTACTTCTGGGGATGGGCACGGTTAAGTCGAGAGAGTGTCTGCACCGCTTTGATACCGGAGAGGGCCTTATCCACATACATGGTGTGTAGTAGGGGCTGGTCGTAACCGGTCTGGTACTTGTCGGCGACGATGAGAAAGCGGTAAGGGTCTTCCTCTATCTTGTCGGT
>NZ_CP028099.1:0-118712 GCF_003015225.1 Synechocystis sp. IPPAS B-1465
ACGCGTTTTTCCCTGAATTTCTTGCATTACTTTAAGTCTCTAAAACTAGCTAAATTTTTTAACAAGCCTTTTGTTTCTGACTCTGGCAGGAGAATCTCCTCAGTGACTTCAGATAGCGATCGCAGAGGTTGATGTTTATAGAAGTACTTATTAAAACTGATTTCATAACCGATAGTGGTTTTACTCAGATCAAGTTAGGCATTATTTACATGGGGTTTTACCTCCCGCAAAAAATAACGGCAAATCTCGTTATTGAGGAAAATATTTTCGGTATCCCTTAGATTAGCATCTGTTTTGTACTCTACCCAAATCCCCGTTTTCTCCGTTGGGAAATAGCGAAGGCATTTGTCTCTTACGGCGGTTACGGTATTCATCTGGTACAGTAAACTCCCTATAAAATCAGGTTTACAGCCGCTTTATGTGTATTAGACTGATTCAGAATCTGCCGTAATCAAGTTTTATCATCCTATTCTCAGAAGAATCTGGACTTTTTTTAAAAATTATCTAAATACATGACTTTTGTATAAAATTTTATATCACGACAATTTTGGTATTATTTTGTCTTTTTAGTATTTATGGAATGACAAAAAACTTGTCGCGAATTTGTCTAATATTGGCAGAACCAGTTAGCGCAGGGTCTTCGGTCTCAACTAGTAGCTCACCGGGACGCTTGAAAGTCATATAGTGAAGAGTTACATTGTTGGCTTGGTTGTCTTGATTAACAACATGGGAAACCAATTCCCAACCTTCCTGGCCCAGAGCTAACATCATCTGTGGCAAAGTTTTGATGGCAGTGTTATTCATTGACCAGCCTTTGACACGAGTGCCGTCAACATCGAGAAGATTGAACTCTTGGGTTATACCCCGACCGAGAAAATCAAAGCGGATAGTTTTGTATTCCCAAGTTTGAATGTCAGGCATTGGTTCAAGTTTGTCGAGATTTTCGATATAAGAGAGAATTTTGCCTTTCAATATCTTTACAGAGTTAGTATACGGTTTCTTGGTGCTGATCGCCAATCAACCCCTACTCATTCCGCTTGCGCCAATCCCAAGGGGGTTCAGCATTCCCACTTGACCAAACCCCAGCTTTGTTGGCGATCGCCTATGCTTGACTGCGATTGTAACTCCCTAAGTTTCAGTTTGGCATAGTCTCAAAGCGGAGTGACCTATCAATTTCCACATAAAGCACACGGTTGATCATGTCTCTTCCTGTAGCCATTTCTTCTGCCAAGGCGATCGCCGCTAAGGTGACAACCTCGATTTGTTCAGCGCGGATCAACTCCCCATCACAAATGAAGATAATACCTGGGTGAATTTCTGTTGCCCTAGCAATTTGTTCAAAATCTCTGATATTGGCAGTGACAACAATATAGTCATTTTTGTAAGCGTACTCAAAAACTGCTTGATCTTCAGCGTTAATTAAGCCCCTATCTCTAACAGCAACCGCCTCAATACCCAATTTTTGACTAATTACTTGGGCAATGGAGGGGGAAAGGTCTTCATCAATCAGTAATTTAAAGGGGTTGGTAAGCTCGATCACAAGTCTGGCATTGGCAATAGATTGGGGCAAACTTAAGATCGATGGGTTTCAAATAGGGATAATCCTCAAGGATGACCGAAGGGCTTTCTCCTCGCTCTACTAATGATGCAACCCGCAGTACCGTCAATCGGCTATCTGGAAAGACAGTTTCGCCGCCCATAATAGCTGGATTTTGCACCAAACCCTCTGCCCACCGTTGGAATTGAGCATTTTCCTGTGGACTAAGCTCCACATTCGACGGAGACTTATCTCGGTTTCGGCCAGAGTGGCGACCTAACATATTCACTTCTATTAAATATTTCCAGCAGCCTCAGTATAGCAAATAGCAAAATTTGGTATCGAAGGTAACGGTTACAGAGTTAATGCGGGTGTTTACTTACCCCAAATTTAAGCTAAGTTCAGTAGAAAGAGAGGAATTATTAATTAACTAGTAACTAAAACTTCGAGTTTTAATTGCTAAATTAATCAAAAACATATCTCTCTTATTGCAATAATTTTATGAAAAATAGATAAGAAGTGATCCGAACATTCTGGGACTAGAACCGCAAAATGCTTCTAAACAAATTAATAATATTATGGCATTATCTGAGTAAAAAATACTTTGATCAAATAATTATCTTGGGCTTCTATGAATTGACAAAACAAAGAGTAAAATTTACCTAATTTTTCATTGATGTGCTGAATCAAATCAACTCTCTATCCTAGGATTGTATCGTCGAAAAATACAAAGAAATAGACTGCTGCGACAGTATTATTGGATACATTGAATTTGATTTTCTCAATCTCTCCTTATTCAGTTTCTCAAAATTACTCCTCCTTTTTGCAAGCTAAAGTTTCAGCATTGATAATTCAGCTTTACCTATTACTTTTATGCTACAATTATTTCCAACGAGTGCTACAGTTAGCTTTAGTATAAGACAGTTAACCACATTTTTTAAATTCAGTTATTCTATCTAACGCTCAACCCCTAACTGAGCAAGGTTTTCCATGGCCAATCCTTATGCCTCCTATGCCGCCCCTGTTGTCGATGCGGCAGGTACTAAACACCTCGTTTGGGAAGACAATGGCCGTCTTTACCATGCTCACTATGATAGCCGTGCTGGGGCCTGGGTAGATAAAAATACAGTCAGTAATGCCCAAGGCGGCTCTGACATTAAGCTCCTGGCCGGTAATATTATCCCCGTTGACCAAAGTGGAAAGCTATACGCTCCAGGCCTGGTAGCTGCCTGGATTCAGGGCATAGGCAACGCCGCCGAAATTTACGTCTCCGTGGGTCGCTACACAGACGATGGCAGGCTGGAATGGTCCGATGCAGTGCAAGTTAGCAAAGATGCGGTAGCTAATACCAGTTTTGATTTGGGCATTGGGCAAGATGGTCTAATACAAGTCGTTACTCAAAAAGTTTTAAAGATAGCGGATCCCCGCAAGTCCGACTATCAAAACAACCCAGGGCAGTTGGCGGAGGACATAAAAAGCCCGCAACAGGGAGATAAGGATCTTTACTACTCAACTTTGCTAATAGAGCTAGAGCGAAAAACTGGAAGCCTATTCCTTGTTCCTAACCCTGAAGTAAATGCTTCCGGCACCACCGACATTCCCGATGATGCAGATGCCCTTAATTTCAATCCCGATTTCTACGTAGCCAAAACTAATCGGACAGGTAGTTTGAGCCAAATACTGCTCAATGCACCTCCCTCAAATTCCCCAAGTCTTCAACAGTCGGGTTTCCAAAGTGCTGGCTTGTTGTCCGCTTCTTCCCCAACCCCTGGCAATGGTTTTTTGTCCAATACTGATTCAGATTCCCAGAATGATATTTCTTTGCCTGCCACAGGCGGACCAGCTTGGGGATTTGATATCACCATTGGTACAACTCAACATACTACTGAAGGTACAACATTCCCTCTTCCTGTACTAGAAGAAGCCAATAAATTTGCCAGTTTGTTTGGGGTTGAGCTAGGTATAAACTTGTCTGGTGCTATTAAAACAAAGGTGTCGAGGGACTCAGATGACGTTTATTCCGTTGACGCTGATCTAGCTTTAAGTGTTGACCTTGTTAAGGAGCAAACACGCTGGAAAGCGTTTGGGCGTAACCAAAAGCTAGATCCAAGAATAGATGATCCGGTCAACGGCGGACTTATGCCGGATCCAAATAACCCCGCCTACAACGCCTCAATAGATACCAATCAAGGATTTAGTGGAATTCAATTTTCCCTTAACTTTAGTGGCTCCCAATCTTCCAATGCAAACGGGGAATTGCAATCCCTCGAAAATTTTTATGGTTTGAAAGTCGCTTTTCCCAAAAGAGTTACCTTCAATATCCCGTCAATACCTGGTTTGGAGGGAGCCTTAGCCCGACTCCAGGCGTTAATACAGTTCTCCCTTGCCATTGGCTATCAGGGAATTGGTAGCGATCCAGGCCCCAATGCCGAAGCCCCATTCACATTAAAACCCGATACGAAGCCAAATCTTTATGATGGACTGTCTGGAGCTGGTGGAGGAGGGGCTGGGTTCTTTCAGGCAATAACTTGGTTAACAGCTTACAACAACTATAAAAAGGGAACTCCAGGGCTAGGCGCTGGAGGCAAAATCTTTGCTGGAGTAAATACAGCTTTTTCTTTATTGGCCGCCAGTGACATCCTTGCCGCTAGTGGTCCCTTAATTTTTCCGGGTGAATTTGATGACTTTAATACAACCCAGAGAGGTTTATTAATAGAAATTTTAGCTACTGGTGGTCTTTCTGGAAGTATTTTGGCTGGTTTGTTAGGAGCAGAAGGAACTATCAGTACAGGCTTTGATTTTGAGTTTTTGAGTGGCCCCCAGCCCTTCATTTTCAAAATACCCTACGAATTATCCATTGAAGCCAGAGCCGCCGTTTTAACATTCAGTTGGGACATAAGTGGCGACATTGTAGATACGACGGATTCATCTGCTCAAACCACAAGCATTGGTCTATTGTCAGACGATGCTAGTCATAACGACCAAAACTCTGAAATGGTCAGACTGAAACTGGCCTATAGTCCCTATCAAGGAAGCACTGCTATCCATGAGAACGGACGTTTTAGCACCGTTAGCCCCACTACCCGCATTGCCCAACCTCAGTTATTGACAGCTTTTCCATCAACAGCCTCGCAGAATAATTATGTTATTGGATCTGTTTCAGTTGAGGAAGGGGGTAGTGGCTATCTTGGGGGAGAAAGTGGCAACTTCTTGGTTGTTCCCAGCATCGGCAATGCCTTATTGATGGCCTATGTAGAAAAGGGGGTGATCCAACAAATTGTGGTGGAAAGCCCTGGCATTGGCTACGACAGAAACAACCCACCTACACTAGATTTCAGTCAGTATGGAGGAGGGGGAAGTGGAGCTAAGGCAAAAGTTAATTTAATAGATCGGGAAGTTCTTGATCTAACTAACGATGGTCGCCCCTTTGTAGATTCTGTAGTCTTTTTTGCGGGTCCTAGTGCCCAAGCGGAGACTGCGCTGATTTGGATTGCCGACGGAGCGGACAGCACCAAACCCATTAGTGACAGTGCCAATCAATTGACCACCAGGGTTCAAGTTAGTGAACTGGCTGGCACCAACTGGTCGATCCCCACCGCCCTTCCTCTCCAAGGCTCCGAGGGCATGAACTATGACCCAGTTATTGCCAAATTTATTAGCCGAGATAATCGATCTAGCTTGTTGGCTGTTTGGGCTCATGCTCGGGCAGACGGAATTGGTAGCCACAGTGTCGATGATTTGACCAATACCCTAGACAGCATTCTGGAAACAGACATCTACTACTCCGTCCGAATTGGCAATGGCACCTGGTCAAATCCAGAAAAGTTGATCACCTTGGAGGGAACTGATAATCGTCTTGACATAGGTCGCCTCAATGATGGGCGATTGCATTTGGCTTGGGTTAATGCTGAGGCCAATGCCACAGAAGGCGGCATCCAGAGGATTTATAGCGCATTCTTTGATCCGACTGAAGAAACGTGGAGTACTCCGGTTGCGATAGATCCGACAAAAGATATTGACACGCCAAATCGCTCTGAGATTTCTAGCCTCAAGGTAGGACAGTTAGAGGGCGAACCGGCAATGTACTGGAGCAATACCGCTGAAACTCCCTACGTTGTGAGTGTTCTCAATGATTCCCCTGAGCTTTACTTTCGACTGGAATCATCCGCCATCAACCAGTCCGAAATCAACTATGGAAATCTTGGTAACAGCATTGTCAGTAATCTGAGTTTCTACGATGGAAATATGACTTTTGGCCAGGAAGGAGCACTCAGCCAAGACCCAGATCCGGCGGTTCGATTCAATGGCCAAGGTGCTTTTGTCATTGGTATTCCAGATAAGCAAACCGTCACCCCAACAAGTTTTAGCGTAGAAACTTGGGTCAAACTTACAGACACCGCCGCCGGCAAAGGCATTGTCACCCGTGGTCAGCCTATTACCATTCCTGCAACTCTTCCCACGGCTACCCTCACCTACAAAGTTACCCAGGGGCAAGACACAGATGGTAAATGGTTTTACTTGATCACGCCAGATAGCGTTGATCTAGGTAATTCAGGACAAGATATATTTCCCAATACTTTACGGGTAACTAACTTTCGAGCTAATGAACAGCTTGACATTCCTTTTAATCCGATAGAAAGTTTTGCCCTTCGTGCTGAACCAGATGATTTTTTAGGATTAGACTTCATTGGAACTGATGATGTCTACATCATACGAAATACTCCCCAGGATGTTGTTATTGGTGATGGCACACTTATTGTCCGCCGTTTTGACCCTGGCACCGATAAAAATAGAGAAGAAAGAATCGAATTGAGCGCAGGTCAAAAAATTCAAATAGGTGGACAAATCTATACCATTACGGCTGGAGAAACCTTTACTGTTAGCCTGAAGGCTGGGGACAACATCTCTATTTTCGATGCTAATCCCCCCGGCACCATCTCTCAGTCCCTAGCTCCCAACTTTAACTTTACCCCCGATGAATCTGGGAGTTTGTCGGGGATACAGGTTAATAGTAACCAAATTCTCAGTTCAGGAACTGGCTTTTCCAACAGGCCTTTTGTCAATGAAGCAGAAAGCTTTACTCTCACCGCAGAACTTGAATTTGAGCAGATAGAAGATTGGTATTTAGTGACTGGGAACAATGGAAGTATTGTCTTTAACTCCGGAGCCGGGGAAATTAGTTCTGAATCTTTAGACCAAGGCCAATGGCACCATGTTGTTGCCACCCATAACAGCACCACAAAAGAATCTATTCTTTACATCAATGGACAAGAAGTTGCTAAAACCATCGGGGAAAGGTTTGCCCCCAGTGATAATCCGATTCTGGTGGGCTATAACCTTAACGGTTTTCTAGATGAAGTTGCTATTTATAACAAACCCCTCACCGTGGCCGATCCTAATGCGGTAGAGTTCGACAGCACAGGCAAATATGTTGTTGCTTTTAATCCCAATGCCCCTGCGGGGGAAATTACCAGTCACTTTAACGCGAGAGACGTTGATCCTGACAGTGCGGAAGAAGCCACTTACTACAGCGTTTGGAATGGCGAAAGATGGGGTACCCCGGAGCAGTTTGCCGCTGAATATAAATTAACCCCAACCCAAGCCAGTCTTAGCCGCACTCCCGCTGTTGATATGGTCGGATCCAATGGATTGCAACCTGATGGAGTATTGGATCAACATCTGCAAGTTACCCTGGCTTTGCCAAATGAGTTCCTTTTTGGACGCACCATCACTGGCATTGAAATCAAGGATGCACAAGGCAATACTTGGTCGATCAATAACAACATTGAAAGCCCATTAGGATCAAATTTAGTGGGGGCAATGTTGGCAGGTCAAAGGGTCAATGACCTGAAAAATGGGGCGTTTGAACATACTGTCATGGGGGTCAAAGAAGTATTAGATCTGTACTTTGATGATCCCAATGTTCAGTCAGATAAGACCTACAGTGTTACCTTTACCATGAAAGATGGTGGAACTATCCCCCCCTTGGATAATCTCGCCCCCTCCCCCAACATTCAAGGCAGTAGCAGTAAAAGTTCCATCGTCAAAGCAGAAATTTTGGAAAAAGAAGTTACTTCCCTGGCTGAAGTAGATAGTGGTGTAATTATTGACATAGATACCGTTGGAGCTGGGCAATCCCTCGCCGCCGGCAAAATTCGCAATGGGGAGATTGGTTTTGCCATTGGTCATCCCTATCAAATCGATGAAGATTTGAATAAAAGAGGTTTAGTTTGGGTGTTGCCCGCCGGGACTAATAAAAAGCTGAATGAGCTAACAGGAATCCCGCTAAAAAATGATGATGTTCCAGCAGAAGGCGCTTTAATTATAGGCAAAAATGGAGACAAAATTGGCTACGCCATGGCGGTGGGAGATATTGACGGGGATGGCATTGATGATTTAATTATCGGGGCACCGGATGCGGATGATAAAAAAGGAAAAATTTATGTCATCAGTGGTAAATATCTAGGTTCAGGACACACCATTAATTTAGCCTCTCTACCAGATAATGCCGTGGTGACAATCGAGGGGACAAGGCTTAGTAATGCCGGTTTTTCTCTGGCGGCCGGAGATGTGAACGGTAATCAATTTGATGATATTGTCATTGGCGCTCCCAATGCCCTAAATAGTGAAGGTAAAGCTGTTGGTGCCGTACATCTCATTTACGGAAGCGCCGATTTTTTCTCCGGCAATAAAACCATAGTTCTGGGAACTAATAACTTACTGTTTGAGGGAAAACGAGGCACAGCAAAAAGTAAGTTTGAGCTTTTCCCCAACCCGGCCAATCAATGGCATAGTCAAGTCGGTTATTCCGTTGCTATTGTCCGTCCTGGGGCTACTGGTAACCCCAACGCCCATAGCTTCAATGCAGATCTTGTTGCTGACATTTTAATTGGAGCACCGGGGTATCACCAGACTGTTCAGTTTGACAGGCAAGGTTTTCCCCAAGGAATTTCCGCCGAGCAGTTAGGCAGATATCGATCCGTGTTGAATCATGTTCCCAACTTTGGTACTGATTCAGTTGCCCCCGAAAGAGACCTTAATACAGGTAGGGCTTACCTGATCTTTGGTGGTGATAATTTGACCGTTAATGGTCCCCTCAATGATGAAAATTTGAGTGGCAAAGGGGTGATCTTCGATGGCTCACCCTTGGAAGATGGGGATATGCGCTTAGGGGAAGTTGTCACCAGTGCCGGGGACATGAACGGGGATGGTTATATTGACATTTCTATGGCCGCTCCAGAAGCCGCTGGGCGATCGGGTTTAGTGTTCATCTTCGGAGGTCGGGGCGGTAGTGATAGCATCCGGCTCAAAGATAAATATTCTGTAATGACAGAAAGTGATGTACTGATTGCAGGGGGAGATGTCTTTAACTATGCTGGTCAGTCCTTGGGCGGTGTGGGCGATGTAAACAACGACAAAATTGATGATCTTCTAGTGGGTGTTCCCCAAGCAGGTGGAGCAAAAGGCCAAAACTACGTCATCTTCGGCGTTGAGAATTTTGAAATTGGCAAAGGGAATTTCCCCACCACTATCAGCCTTAAACAAGGTATTCCCGATGATAGTTTTGTTTTTAACGGCGGTATAGCCCAAGGTTTAGCTGGTTACGCCGTAGCCAAAGGATTTGATCTCAACGGAGATACAGTGGGGGATATGCTCCTCAGCGCCCCTTTTGCCAATCAGGTTTATGTGGGTTTTGGTCATCCCTGGTTAAAAAAAGAAGGCAGTGTCCGCCTCGATAATTTAGCCAACGATAACGGTATTATCATCAACCGCTACGAAGGAAGTGAACCCAAATATTCCTTTGATGGCCGTCGTGTGACTAACTTGGGGGATATTAACGGTGACGGCTATGCAGACACTGGGGTGGCGGGGAATGGGGATAGTATCCTTATTCAGTTTGGCGGCCCCACGTGGGATTTAATCGATGCCGGTTTTGGAGTGGGTCAGTTATCCGTTTTCCTGAGAAAAGATGTAATAACAGATATTAATTTTGAAAGTATTGAGGGTGTTGGTGATATTAATAATGATGGTTTTGATGACTTTATTATCTATAATTCCCGCTCCAAAACCAAAGAAGTCCATGATTTCACTATCGTTTATGGTGGCGACTATCTAAATAGTCTGGGCAGCGCCACCATTGATGTAGTTGTTGCCCCAGGGGAGGAAATAAGACAGCGTGAACGGTTAGCAAATCCGGGATTTGTTTTAAGCAATTCAGCGACAGATCTAAAACTCTACCATTCCTCTCTCGGTTTAGGAGAGTCTATATATGCTCCAGGTGTCGGCTTCAATGGAAAACAGTCTCGATTAACTTTAGAAGAGAATGGTGAACTAATTTTTTATCTTCATGGTACACCTCAAAAGATAGGTGGCCAAGCCAATGCTGGCATCGTTAAGATGGAAATTGGTGTTTTGGATGGAAAAGATCGTCTTCTGTTTAAAGATAAATCAGATAAGATTGTTACTTATTCTGAAGAACATTATAACCAAACCGAAGAACAAATAACTTATTTGAGGGTAGGGGATGATTTTGTAATGTTATCGAACAGATTTAACTATGCAGTTCCTGGTCGAAACGACATCAAAATATTCGGATATGATTTTGATCAATCTGTTAATGTTGTTCAACAACATTATCCTAGTAGTGTATGGGGATCTGTTTTGCCATCCTTACTAGCTGGGGAATCCATAACAGCTCCGGATGGCCAAAGAAGTTTTATGGTCATGCCTCTCAATTACAACTTGAAAGCAGAAGATGGACAAAGAGTTGTTGCTGGCATTGTAGACAAAGAATTTAATGTTATTTCATCCTTAATTAGCACAAGACGTGTGCCAATGATAACCAGCGACTTGGAATTCAGAAGCGCGCGCGATGCTTACCTTATTTTGGGGAATGATACCGTCGTCACACCAAGTAGCGGAGGTGATTTCACCCATACAAAAGGAAGTCTTTTGTTTGTTTATAACGGCTTTTATTATGATGGAAATGCGTTGCGTAACATATTGGGTGGAGCTTCGAGGACAGGTCGTGATTATGAAATTGAATGGACATCAGAAACTCAAGGTCAGGATCTATTATTCCACTTGGATAGCAATATAAAAAATATTAACCTTGCTCAAAAAGGAACTGCTTTTGACGGTTCTCAAGGAACTTTACAATATAAAAATTTCCACGGTTCTAAATTAGAAGAAAAATTATTTGAATTTCTTCCAGTAGGGGATCTAAATGGTGATGGTTATGGTGATATTGTTGCCTTCGATTCAGAATTTACATACATCTATCTCGGCAATGCTTCTGGGAAAATTTCCACCTTACCTTCTAGTAACTATTCTGGAGATGAGGGAATGGTGTTCAGTAGTCGTTGGGCTGTGGGTAGTGGTATTGGAGATATTAATGGAGATGGCTATGACGATCTTCTAAGTCAATCAAAGGATGGGATATTCATCGTGTTTGGTGGCCCCATATTATCTTCTGCTCAAAGGATCTCAATATCTAATTTTCTCACCATTGATAGTCAATTTAGTCAATCCCCTTCAACGTATGAGGCGGGCGACGTAAATGGTGATGGTTTTGCGGACTTCATCGTGCGGGATTCCCATGTGGTTGCTGGCAGTACCAGGGGAGCACTCCGGTTAGTTTACGGCAATGCTACGGGGAAAAATTTCCAATCCACCCAGATCCAGACCTATTTACCTGTTTATTACCCTTTACCAGTGACGAGGGCGGGAGATGTTAACGGAGACGGCTATGACGACATTATTTTTTCAGATCCCAGCTACCTCGATAACAATGCTGGGCGGGTTTACATTCTTTTTGGTGGTTCCCATCTAACAAATAAGGCGACTATCACCCCGGAAGAAATTAATTCCCTAGAAGGCAAAGATGGCTTTGTCATTGATGGCTTGGCCAGCTCAGATTCCTATTCCCGTGCTGGGGAATCCGTCAGTGGCGGTGGAGACATGAATGGAGATGGTTTCAAGGACTTCATCATTGGTGCCCCTGGGACTGATGGCACAGTGGGATTAACCTATGGACTGTTTGGAGGAGACTTCACTAAATCCGTCAATCAGGCAGGAACCCTAGCCAATGACATCCTAGAAGGAACTGGTACAGGGGATGTAATCATCGGACTAGCAGGGGATGATACCCTTATGGGCAATGGTGGCCGAGATGTACTCTATGGTGGGGCTGGGGACGATACCATCATCATTGCTGATACCTACTTCCAAAGGATAGATGGGGGCAGTGGCTTTAACAACCTCAAACTGGAAGGATACCGGGGACAGGATTGGGATTTAACGCCCCTTTCTCCAGGCTTGCGCCTACAAAATATCTCTGCCATTGACATGACGAACTATGGCAGTAACACCCTCACCCTCAATAAGACCACTGTCATGAAAATGACTGGCACCCAAAACAACTTAGTGATTTTAGGGGATGCCAACGATGAAATTATCCTTGATGCTGAATTCCGAAAAGTAGATTCCTTCAACCTATTTGGTACCCTATTCGACCGTTACCAAGCTGGCACTGCCAATGTTTTGGTTGCCCCCAACATTAAGACAGAAGTGAAGTTCACCGCAAATCGAATTAATCAAACCATTGGATTATCGAATGCCACTCCGGTTACAAATTCTCGACTACTTTCTGCCGCTTCTCCGAATAGGATCACCACAATTATCCCAGCAAGCAACGGCCAACCAACCCAATTCTTTGTGGTGGCAAACCCTACCAGGGAAGATGCCGGAGTCTTTACTTTCACCGTTAACCGCAGTGGGGATTTGAGTAAATCCGTTACCGCCCTTTATCAAACCGTCAATGATACGGCGATCGCCGGTCGGGACTATACCGCCATTTTGGGCACATTGGTGTTTGCACCGGGGGAAATCTCGAAAGTGATTGAAGTTCCTCTGTTGGACAATAACGAGTATGGAGGCAACAACCGCAGTTTTGGCTTAGCAATTCAAGCCATCGACGATATTTTTGGGGAAAGATACGGCTCTAATTTCCTGCAACTGAGCACAGATAATGGTAATCAAATTCGTAACCTCGACTCAGGTTCCCTTGCACCAGAGGTAGTAAAACAGTTAGGTGCGGCCCTTCCCTTTGGGGCCATGGGCTTCAGTGTTACGGCCCCCGAAGGTTCAGCGAGCGTTACCATGCCATTCCAAGGCATTACTGAACTAAATAGCTATTTCCGTTTTAACCAAATTAGTGGTCAGTACGAAGAATTCCTCTATAACGGAGAGAGTGGAGTGGAATTCCTTGACACCACCAACGATGGTCGTGCCGATACCCTGAAAATACATCTTCTCGATCAGGGCAGGGGGGACGGAGATGGTTTGGGCAACGGTGTGATCACAGGCTTAAATGTTCCTGCCATCGTCAACCCTGGCTTAGTACAGGTCAATCCTGGCGTATTCCTGGCCCCCACCAATGGGGACGGAGTCTTACAACTCCGACTGATTACCAACCAACAGGAAAGTAATCAAATCGGTTGGGTAATGGTGGATGATGCCAATGGCTCCATTGATGGTTTGTTGCCAGATGCCCCAGGTTATCTGGAGGCGGCCCTAGCAAGAAAGCAAGTGGTTTTTGAAAATGCCTATTCCGCTTCTGGGCAAGCGTTTGACCGTGCTTCCGCCCAGCAAAGTTTTACGGAACTGAATGCCTTGATTCAAACGGAATCACAATTTTTTGGTAGTCTACAAAGCCTGGAGTTAGGGGGCGGTGGGTACTATATTTTTTATAACGAAAGTTCAAGCCAGACTGTTTTCTCAGTTAACACTCCGGTGACTGTGGAAACAGAAAGTCGTGGATATCACCAGATTAGTTTTGATGGGCTGACCATGGAAATTGCTTCTAAGGCCCTGGTGGTCCCTGGCAATTTAGATGACTTGGTGGTGGGGCAAATCTCCATCGGCCGGGCTGGGGCTTACGAAAATCAGATTTTGCTCTATCAAGTGGATAGCTTAAGCGGGGGCATAGATACCGATGGCGATCGCCAAATTAATCTCCGGCCGGGGGATACAGGTTACGTGGAAGCGGCATTAAAACGGGCCCAAAATCCGGCAACAGGAGCGAGCTTCAATGCCCCGGAAGGTTTCTTTAGCACAGGGCAAGAAACAGTTAACCTGCGGGGAGGAAGTATGTATGGCATGGCGATCATTCCCAATGCCACCATTGGAGAAGTGCTGAGTTTGAATCCCAACAACAATCCTGAACTTGGCCCCGTGGCCCTGTTCTCCTTTGATGGGGCTAATCCTGCTGGCATCAGTCAAATGTCCCGCCTGGGTAGTAACCTGTTTGGTTTTGAAGACATGGTTGGCGGGGGAGATGCGGACTATAACGATGTAATTTTAGAATTTTCCCATCAGTTTTGAATCTTACATTCCGTAGGCTCCACTAATAGTTGTAGCGATCCGCAATCATCGAGATTTTGGGTTCTGTCTCATTAAAACTCACGTTTCGCACATAATGCAAAATCACTTATAGCTGAGCACAATACCAGGGGTCATGCCGAGATACGTGTAAAAACCTTCACATATATCTAAAATAGGCTTAGTTTTAGTAGTGGAAAATTTTTGGTCGCTCATCTAAACAGTCCCATTTACGATTTTTGGCTTTACGAGTCTGTCTAACAAGAAATCAAGGTTTTCCGGTAATTAGGCGGTGAAGTTGTCCTACTTATAGTCATGAATGGGACAGTAATGATTCAGATAAATTATAAAATTTGATGTCTGGAAGCATTACTGGATAAAGCTTTCAGCCTTAACGACCAAATTTTTTCCGTTGCTAATACTAAGCCATCGCCATCAGGAGGGTTTTGGGGGTAGCTGGTTCAAAGTATTGGCACGTCACCCCATCGGATAACAGTCGTTCCCACACCTGCCGCACCAGATAGGTTTTGCCCATGCCTTCCCCCGATGTCACCAACACTGACCGAGCGGAATAAAGGGAATGGAGTAGCCCTTCCAGCTCCGGTTGCCGATAACAAGCTTCCCCGGCCGGTGGGGCCAGCTCCCATTCATCCCTATCCCCTAGGCCGCCAGTGGACCATGGTTCTGGTTGCTCTGGTAAGCCTTCGCCTTCGTAATCCATTGGGAAGCTATCACTAACGGGTTCTGGGGCTTTGGGGCGATCGCCACCTTGGACTGCTCCACCTGGGCTTGGAGATCCGCCGGTAAATGTTGGGGATTTTTCAGGATTTCAGCGGTTAGTAAATTCTGGGCAATTAAGATACCCGCCGCTTGATTTTGGGCCGCCCGGATCAGTTCAGCGTGACCCAGTTCCTCGTCCCCTTCTAGGGCATCAAAATTAATCACTTCCCCATATTGTTCTAGTTCCCGCTCATCGGTGACCATGGTCAATTGTCCTGGTTTGGGATAATCGGCCATTTTTCCCCCATCACTTATCCAGCGATGAAGTTTATCAAGCTCAGCCATTTGTTCATTGGACAAACTGAACAAATCATCAACTTTGTCCAACGAATAGCCTAAATATTTCAGCCGATTGAACACCGTTGTCCGGGCTACCCCGTAGGACTTTTCCAGTTGTTGTACAACGTCACCTTTGGACTTTCCAGCGATGGACATTTTTTTAATCTCCCAAATATTTTTTTGTGGAACTTGTCGTTTAGGGAATTCTATATGACAATTTTTTTCTGTCAAGTCCAATGCTGTCCAACGCTGAACTTAAATTTGTCCAACGTAAAGGAGTAAAAATCCAGCGGCGATCCGCCGGACAAATTGCCCTTTTCCAGTGGACAAAATCTTGTTTTCGCTGGACAAACGGTGTAAATGTCTAGTGATTTGTCTAACGCTCTTGTTGCACAAACTGGACAATTCTTCCTTAGTCTTTGGACTGTCCAACGCATCTAGTATTAGTTGACGGACAACCTCACCTTGTTTATGGGTAGGCCACTCATTGGGGTTAAAGTCCATAGTGAACTCCTTAAAATTAATAATTTATATTGTCCAATAGCTAAATAAAAATAACCACAAAGATTGGAAAATTTAACTTTCTTTAAAGCTTTGCTAATTTATTCACCAATATTCTGACAACCCTGGTTAACTGCTGAGTTGATTATTGGGGATGCTATTAAGTAGGGTCTAAAATGTAGCGATATTTACCAATGAAGATAGGAAATTTTGTCCAGATAAATTGACCCCAATAATTTTTACTAGGGGTTTCTAAACTGGCGATCTCTACCAAGTCTTGACCAATATGGAGGTTAACTTTTTGATGTTTCTGGTGCCATGGGCGGACATCCACAAGGAAAGTTCTTCACCTTGCCCTTTATCCATAGTCTGAAAATTTTTCCATTGGCTTCAGTAGATCCCAACGGTGGACTGAGGGCTCATTTCTGGACTCGGATCGGCTACCCTAAAAGAAGAAAAGGAGAGCCGCGATCTCTCCCCGTCCATTGCATAAACCGACTAGGAACTTTAACCCACCGTGACAACTGTTACCGATGCAGACCTAAAGGAATTAAAAGACCTCATCACCACTGGATTCACCAAGTTAGAGGTCAATCAAGCCCGCATTGAGGAAAAGCTGAATGGAATAGATAAGCGTCTAGAGTTAGTCGAAACACGAATCAACACTCAAACTAATTGGTTTGTTGGAGCCTTTGCCGCTTTGGTGGGCGGATTATTGGCCTTGCTCGGAAAATTTATTCTGTTCCCCAACGCTTAACAACTTGACTCCATTGAAACCAGGGTTGGCAGTTTAACAGACTGGATCATTGGCATCCTGTTTGCCCTGGTCGGTGGATTGCTGGCGTTGCTGGGCAAAATGACCTTCTTTCCTAATCATCAAGAAAGTAGTACAAATCACACTCCTGAGAATCGCCTGCAACCCTCACATTTCACTTTTCAGGTTAACTACATCATTTTCCCAAGCAAAAAGGCATATCAGACGATTTTGGCGATGGTGGTAGCTTTCAGGATTTATCAACTGATAATAATTAGCAATAATTTATGTTGAGTGATGGAGAGTCGGAAAAATTCCACGATAGAATTAGGGTTGTGGGAGTTATTCAATATTTTCATTGAATTATTGAATGAAAATTAACCGTCAGGGGCAGGCAAAGGTATTAACTGAGCAGGAATTACACGACCTGTTCACTATCGGGTTGCTGACTCCTAGGGATCGCCTCTTGTTTGGTATTTGTCTTTACACTGGTTGTCGCATTGGAGAGGCCTGTTCTCTGGCTTGGGCTGATGTCACCACTGATGCCATGACTTTCCGCATCGAAAAAACTAAAACCAAATCCAGTCGGACTGTGGCCATTACCCCAGCGTTGCAAGTTTTATTTGATGAGTATCGGCAACAACAATGCTTTAGGTTTTCATCGTCCTATGTATTTCGGGGTAAACGGGTGGGGTCACACCTTCATCCTTCCATGGCCCATAAAATTTTGAAAGCTGCCACTGACAGAATTGAAGTTAGGGGAGTATCAACCCATTCTTTCCGTCGTACTGCTTTGACAATGATGTGTCGGAAGGGAATTAACCTAAGGGTTATCCAAAAGATTAGTGGCCACAAGAATTTGAATGTGTTGTCCCATTATCTCGAAGTTTCTGAACAGGAAAAGGAGCAGGCTTTATCTACAATTTCATTCTGAGTCGGGGTTAGGTTAATTACTAGGGAATAAGTAGCGATCGCCGGTTTAATTATGAAAAAACAAGTTAAAGTCAAACCCAATGCTAAGCAATCTAAAGTAGTTTATGGCGATGATGGTAGCCTAATCATTCATGTTAAATCCCCTCCCGTTGATGGCAAAGCTAACCAAGAGTTAATTAAGCTATTAGCGAAGGAATTTAACGTTAGTCAGCAGTCTATTAAAATCAAAAGCGGTGCTGGTTCCCGTCAAAAAATTGTGGAGATTAATGAGTGAATAATTGGTTTCAAGTCAAGGGGATAGTCAAGGCAGGTTATGGAGTTGCTTCTGGTAAATCTGGTGATTTACGCTTCCTCAAAGGAACTATGTTATATCTACTATCTCCATCCTAAAACAAAACCAGAACATTTTTAATCACCGGATATTTTGGAGATTATGAGTCGTTTTATCCCAGATTAACGTTACAGCCAAGATTTTATTATTGAAGTAAATCCTCATCAAATTCAGATTCACTAGATTCGTTGAACAGATACCAGAAAAATTATTATATTCATTTAAAAAAATCACAATCTTCGAAACAATTTTGCAATTAAGTAATTAATGAATTGAGATTATCAAAATAACTTAATCTTAAATATTTATTTGTATATTTTTATAAATTATAGTAAAACTACAAGTATAAATGCTAAAATAACAAAGTATTTTTTTATATCGTCATGAAAGTTCAGCTTGGTCTTGATATTCCAAAACATCAAAATCAATTAAAGCCTATTTTTGCAAGGCATGAGACATTTCATCCCCGTTTTGGTTGGCTCAAAAAAGGATTTGATCGAGCAAGGGATAATTCGCGCATTTTTTTAGCAGAAGATGCGCCAGTGTTGCTTGGAGTCGGAAAAAATATGGTGCGATCAATTCGTTACTGGTGCGAAGCATTCAAGCTTTTAGACAATGATCAGCCTACTCTTTTTGGTGAAACTTTATTAGGAAATCAAGGTTGGGATCCCTATCTAGAAGATCCTGCATCATTATGGTTATTACATTGGAAGTTACTAGAACCTCCTTGTTTAGCTTCTGCTTGGTGGTTTACTTTTAATCAATTTAATCGTTTGGAATTTACCGATCGAGATCTATTTGATGCCTTAGTAGATTACGGCGATCGCCTATCGGGAAATATTGCTGAATCCTCTCTCAAAAAGGATGTTAGTTGTTTGCTCAGGATGTATGCAAAACAGCCAAACATTAAAAAATTTGTTGCCAGCGAAGAGTCGTTAGACTGTCCTTTTGTTGATTTAGGATTGATAAATCCAGCCGGGGGCAATCATCGCTATTTATTTCGTCTTGGTTATAAGCCCACTTTAGTCCCTGCGGTGATTTTATATTCAGTTTTGCACTATGCTCAGCGAGTTAATGAGACAGCACGGACAATTCCTTTAGCAAGGCTTCTCTATGATGAAGGCAGTCCGGGAATGGTTTTTAAGTTAACAGAAAGTAGTTTATGCGGAGCAATAGAAGCAATCAGTCGAACCCATAACCAATTAGGGTTAGAAGATGCGGCTGGTAAATTACAATTCTGGTTTGATTCAGATCCAATGGCACTAGCCAACCAAGTCCTAGAAACCTATTACGCTGACATTTAGTATTTATCAAAAAAAGTAATCGTGACTACACTCAGCCAATATTTTCAGATACATCGACGCTACTATCGTTCAGTCAATTTGGAGCGGGATTTAGGTAAGGCTAGCACAGTTGAGGGCTATGTACTTACGGAGCGCTCTACGGCGACTTTAGAACGGATTTTGCCTGCATTTTCTAAACCCCATACCCATCGTGCTTGGACATTAACAGGGGTTTATGGAACGGGAAAATCTGCATTTATTCATTTTTTGGCGAGTCTTTGTACACCTCAGAATACGGAGGTTCACAGAGTTGCCGTTACGATTGCAGAACGATTTTTGGAGCCAACAAGCCCAATTCTAGAGGCGATCTCCGCTTTGCCTGCTGAGGGATTGATGGTGGCTTTTGCAACTGGTCAACAGGAGCCATTAACCTGGACATTGGCCCGTGCGTTATCCCAAGGGGCAGAGACTTTTTTTCCAAAAAATCAGCGAGCAGATAAGCTTTTGCGCCAACTCACGGATTGGAAAGTTGAAGCGGAGACAGGGGATTGTCAGGTTACGCCAAAGGCAATTTTGCGGGCGATTAAAGAGTTGGTGGTGATAGCCAATAGGCCACTCCTCATAATTGTGGATGAATTAGGCAAGAATTTAGAATATGCTGCCCAAAATCAAGGGATTACGGATTTATATTTACTCCAACAATTAGCGGAGTTGTCCCTTTCTGGGGAGAATCAAGTTTATTTTATTGGACTGCTCCATCAATCTTTTGGGGGCTATGGCGATCGCCTATCAGTAACAGAGCAGAATGAGTGGAATAAAATTCAAGGACGATTTGAAGATATTCCTTTTACAGAATCGCCAAATCAGATGACACGGTTAATTGCTCAGGTAATTGATCGAGAAAATGCCAAACCAATCTTAGAAGAAGTACAGAAAACAAGTAATCAATGGCATCAAACCTTATCTAGCTTAATTAGTGATCTGGAAACTACCCCAGAGTTATTGACACATATTTATCCATTGCATCCGCTGACAGCTTTTGCTTTGCCACTTTTATGTACTCGTTATGCTCAAAATGATCGATCATTGTTTACGTTTTTAACAAGTGATGAACCCCATTCTTTTAAACATTTTTTAGAAACAACAGTTATTGACTTAAGCTTACCAACTCTCAAGCTTTATCATTTATATGACTACTTTGTAGAAACTGTTACAGGGTTAGCATCCCGGTTAAATTTACAACGGTGGGTAGAAATTCAGAGCTTAATTGAAGATGCCCGTGATCAATCTCCCCAAACACTCCAAGTTTTAAAAACGGTTGGGATTTTAAATTTGGTGACAACGACAGGAAACCTAAAAGCGACTTCAGCATTGGTTACTTGGGCATTATGTGATCAGGCGGACGGTGAGCAATCCAATTATTGGCAGGCTGAAATTGAACGGTTAATGCAAAAGGGCTTGATTACCCATCGTCGCCAGTTGGATGAGTTACGTATTTGGCAAGGATCTGATTTTAATGTGGAGTTGGCGATCGCCGAACAAGTAGAAAAGAATCGTAGTCATCTAGCAAATTTGCTACAAGAGGTAGCTCCATTAAAACCTTTAGTTGCCCAGAGACATTACAACCAAACAGGAAATTTACGTTATTTTGAACAACGTTATGGTGACGGAACTGAGAAATGGGAAAACTTAACCTGTTCCGATCTAAGTTTTGAAAAATTTATTTCTGCATAATCACTACCATTAAAGATTGCGTTTATATGCCATCCCTGGAATTGAAAATTTATCAAGAATTGCTTTTAATTCAGATTTTGCCTTTTGACTAATCCTAATAAAAAAATGTCCTTGTTTTGTTTTTAGAACAGAGTTTTTTAAATTGAATTTTTGCAAAATAATTAATGATAAAAAGTTAACATCATCCTCGGAAAAACTCATAGGATATAAGCTCAAACCACTCGAAGAACAACCATCGTCGTAAAACCAAATACAGAAAGCAAATTCAGTCAAATATTTTTCAACAAATTTTCTAGGTAATAATTTCTTTTCTAAATACCAAATACAATGTAAATCGGTTAATATAGGATGAACCCCTGTCCTTATCCACCAACCTTGATATTGTTTTCCTGATTTAACATGAGGTGAAGATAAACACTCTTGAAAGGTACAGTAAAAATAATCTTTTAAAAAATTAAATTTCCAATTTATGTACTCCTTATTAGCTCCGCCCTCTGCATAACGAGCGTTAAGTTTCTTTTTTCCTTTTTCTAAAGATCCATCACCCAATAATGAACCAGTTAAAAATTCTAAAAAATCATTATCGATATTTTTCCCCGAATAGCTTTTATATTTAGAACGTTCTAAAGCCGCCTGACTTCGCTTTTTGTGATTACGAGAGTTGCAAATCAAAGCATTGGGAAATCTATTTCGATATTCGGCTACTGTTAAACCATGTGTTTTCAAATGGCTATGATGAATCATTTCAAACTCTTCATTGCAAATTTGGCAAGTGACAATATTAAATCCTTGAAACTTTAACTCCTGTATTTTCTTTTTTTGACGTAGTTGATCATATTTTTTAGCAGTATCCCTGTTAAGTTTTTTTCGACATTCCGAATTTTCGCAAGTACGACGATGAATATAATTACCTTTTTTCCAGATCGCTAAAGCTTTGCAATAAGGACATTGAAATATTTGACTCATTACAGGCTCCAATAAGAACGAGATAAGGTGTTCCAAGTATCATTAAGTTCATGCACTTCACAAGCCCAAGAAGTCAAATAACTCTCGATTTTATTACGTACTTCCGAATCATAAATTTCACCATGACTTATGCCTACAAGTTCAATTTTTGCTTTTAACAGCGTCCGTACTTCAGGCAAAGGCATATTTTTCAGAGCTGCTTTAACTTCACGCATCATTTCTGAAACCGCAAAATCACCATCGGGTTCGTACATTGCCCAGTCTTTTGGGAAATCACTCATAATTGCTTAGTGCTCTCAGTAGTTATGCGATGTTATCATATATGATAACACTGACGCTTGATTTTTCTGTGATAATCAAGTCATGGGAAAAGCAGGACAAGCATTAAAACAGACTTTAGATCTACACAACATCAGCCAGAGTCGTTTGGCGATCGCCTTGGGTGTTGACCGTCCGATTGTATTTCGTTGGTTTCACGAAAAGACCGATCCTACTGGTGAAACTATTCACCAAATCACCACAGCTTTACAAAATCTTGATCCTGATGCAGCTAGTAGCTTTGTTAACTTCTACTTGGGAAACTTCACACAAAATGGTTCCTCTGGTATTTCTTCCCAAAGCTTACCGGAATCTGAACAGGTAAATGTTTCGATTCTTGCTCAGCTTTTTAATAAGACAACAAACTCCTATAAATATCTCTTTTTTCTTTCTCTGTTAGATATTTTAAAACGCAGAAAATTTGATGTTTTGCCTCCGATTAGCTTTGCTGAGTTAGTAGTTGAAATTTTAGCCAATGCTTGGTTTCCTCATACTTATTTTAAACTTTCTTTTGGAACGCAAGACAAAATCACCGAAAAACTAGACTCTCTAAATTTAATTATTAGTGAGCCAATTTTAAAATTCAATGATCCTGATAAACAGCTTCTCAGAAAGACAATAGCCAATCAAACCTATGATGATTTAATTACATACTTAGTCAAATATGTTCCATTTCGATTAATTCGCCCTTTTTATAGTCATGAAACACGAGGTTTAAAAGACGTTGAAGTTAATCAAGTCATTTTAGATTTGACTAATAATAATCACAAATCAAGAAATGCTTTATATCATTTTGATGCTGATTTAGTGAAAGATTGTCAAGGAATTATTTTGTCTCCAGATTGGGTAAATTACATTGAAGAGAATTTTAAAATTGTTAAAGGTTGGGCATCATGGGCATGGCTAGAATATATGCAATCAAGAAATCCCACAACCCCAAATATTGTTAACAAGTTGTTTACACCTCAACAAAGAGGATCACTATCTTCTCAAACAAAATTTTGGAAATCCGCTCTTAACTATCAATTATTTAATTGTATTTATTCAAAACAAAAGCTCAATTCAGATTATTTATCGTTAGATCATTATTTGCCTTGGTCATTTGTTGCCCATGATCAACTATGGAATCTTGTTCCAGTTATTCCGGAGGTAAATTCATCAAAATCTAATAATTTACCCGCTGATCAATATTTTTATGATTTTGTTAACTTGCACCATTTAGCATTAGTTACCAATCATAAACACTTGCCTAGACAATCATGGAATAAAGTAATAGATCCCTATGTTGCTGATTTGAATTTATCAGAAAATGATTTGTTAGATTTAGACAGGCTTCTAAAAGCTTATGAGTCAACTGTTAAACCGTTAATAACTTTGGCGGCAAAACAAGGATTTTCGGAAAATTGGGTATATCCTAAGTAGTTAATAACATGAACTCTATCTTTTGAATATTCAGTATGCTCTCAGTAACTCACCTCAAAATCCCCCAACAAACGTTGGCAGAACTCTGTCAACAGTGGCACATCAGTGAATTAGCACTATTTGGTTCTGCCCTAACAGAAGATTTTCACGAGGATAGTGATATTGACCTGCTTGTTTCCTTTGCCCCAGATGCTCGCCAAGGATTATTGACCCTTGCCAAAATTAAGCATCAGTTTGAAGAAATATTTCACCGTAAAGTGGATTTAGTCGTTAAAGCCGCTATAGAAGAAGGCGATAATTGGATACGTCGTCAAGAGATTCTAAACAGTGCGGTGACTATCTATGAATCGTGACAACGCTTATCTGCTCGATATTCTGAACGCCATTCAGCGAATCCAAATATTCAGCAACGGATTAACAAAAGATGAACTCAGTGCCAACGAAGAAAAACAATCGGCAATCCTCTATCAAATCATTGTGATTGGCGAGGCAACAAAACGTCTATCTGCTGAGATTAGATCGATAAATCCTCACATTCCTTGGAAGGATATTGCCGGAATGAGAGATATTCTGGCGCACCAATATGATCGCATTAACCTTAATACTCTTTGGGATGTTGTGCAAAAAGATGTTCCCGAACTAGAGGCTCTCATCGCCCCCCTTGTGTCCAATGCAAAGCAATAAGCAGATCCACCTCGATTACCATGCCACAACCCCCGTTGACCCAAGGGTTACCGAAAAGGTTGTGGAATTTATGACGACGCAGTTTGGTAATGCCAGCAGTGTTGACCATTCCATTGACGATCGTGCCCGTGGGGCCGTCGATCAAGCTAAACAGTCGGTTGTTTACCAACGTTTTAACCGCAGACCAACTTCGTAGAAATGGCGATCGCCAAAATAGAACCGTAAAGCGTTTAACGCTCCTCGTTATATACTGGATTTAGTCCACTTATTTTCCCCTGTGATTCGTAACTTTAAAGATAAAGAAGCTCAAAAAATCTTTGAACGACAACGCTCCCGCAAACTGCCTGGCGACATCCAACAAGTTGCCCTCAGAAAGCTCCGAATGCTAAACCGAGCCGAGACATTACAAGACCTTAAAGTTCCCCCAGCTAATCGATTAGAAGCTTTGAAAGGCGATCGCCAAGGACAATATAGCATTCGCATTAATGCCCAATGGCGTATCTGTTTCCAATGGGAGAACGGAGAAGCCCTCGACGTAGAAATTATTGACTACCATTAAAAATAAACCCATGAATCCAGACAAACTAAAACCTATTCATCCCGGCGAAGTTCTCCTTGAAGAATTTTTGCAGCCAATGAATCTAAGCCAAAATAAGCTAGCTTTAGCAATTCGTGTACCTGCTCGTCGTATCAACGAAATTGTGCAGGGAAAACGTCGTATTACCGCTGATACCGCCCTACGTTTAGCACTATATTTCAATATGTCTCCTCGGTTTTGGTTAGGCTTGCAAATGGACTATGACCTAGATTTAGCAGAGGATGAAATTGGCGAAAAGCTTCAACAGGAAGTAACGACTTTCAATCTAGACAACGTTGCCGTTTAAGGAATTTACCTTGATCTACCTCGATTACCATGCCACAACCCCCGTTGATCCAAGGGTTGCCGAAAAAGTCATGGCATTTATGACAACCCAGTTTGGTAATGTTAGCAGTGTGGATCATGCCGTAGGTGATCGTGCCCGTAGGGCTGTGGATCAAGCGAAACAGCAAATTGCAGATTTAATTCACTGTCGTCCCCAGGAAATTATTTTCACCTCCGGCGCAACCGAGAGCATTAACCTCGCCATCCAAGGCACAGTTCTAGCCCTAGAAAAGCAACAGCAAACTCCCCGCCTTGCCATCTCCGCCGTCGAGCACAAAGCCGTTCTTGATACCTGTCGCCACCTGGAAAAACAAGGGCGTATCGAACTAATCGTTTTACCCGTCGATGCCCAAGCAAACCTCAATCTCAATCAAATTGAAGAAGTCTGCCACCAGGGATTAGACCTGCTCTGCATTATGGCCGCCAACAACGAAGTCGGCACCATTTACCCTATTGAAAAAATTGCGGCGATCGCCAAACGCCATGCCGTCCCTTTCTTTTGTGACGCATCCCAGGCAGTTGGTAAAATCCCAATTAATTTTCAGGATTGGGACATCACTCTACTGGCGCTATCTGGTCATAAACTCTATGCTCCCCAAGGCATTGGCGCACTCATCCGCAAAACCCATCATCCCCTTGAACCCTTAATTTGGGGCGGTGGACAACAACAAGGATTGCGACCTGGCACATTAAATCTCCCCGGCATTGTTGGACTGGGTGAAGCCTGTCATTTACGTCAATTAGAAATGAATGAGGATGAAACGGCGATCGCCAGAAAACGCGATTATCTTCAAGCCAGACTCCAAAAAGCCATTCCAGAGATTCTCGTTAACGGCAATCAATCCCGTCGTTTAGCAGGAAACTTACACATTGCCATTCCTGATATTCCCAACAGCGCTATCATTGCCCGAATTCGGGAGCAAATAGCCATTTCCACTGGCTCAGCTTGCTCTAGCGGCACTATTGCCCCATCCCATGTGCTGAGAGCGATGAATCTCACCTCTAATTTCATTGATGGAGCCTTACGGATTGGAATTGGCAAATTTACTACTAACGCAGAAATTGAACAAGCGGCCGATATTCTGATTAAGACTATTACAATAGTGAAATCATGCCTTAAATCATCATAAATTAATAAAATTTCAGATCAATTCTCTTGTCAGCTAAAATGAAAATTGTTTCTATAAAAATAAAAAATTATCGTGTCTTTGAAGACATCAAAATCACCAACATTCCTAGCTTCTGTGTCATTATTGGAGCCAATGGTACCGGGAAGTCTACTCTGTTTGATGTTTTTGGTTTTCTCCGTGATGCATTGAAAAATAACATTCGCCAAGCCCTGCAAATCAGGGGTGGATTCAAGGAAGTGGTTACTAGAGGAAAAGAGTCCGAAGATATAGAAATTGAACTCAAATTTCGGATGGAAATACTTGCAACAGAACGATTAGTAACCTATATTTTGATTATTGGGCAGGAGGGTAAAAAGCCAGTCATTAAACGAGAAATTTTACGCTATAAACGTGGTGAATATGGTTCTCCTTTTCATTTTTTAGACTTCCATAATGGTCAAGGATATGCTATCAGAAATGAAGAAAGCTTTGAAAGTGACGAAGAACTAGAGCGCGAAGAACAAAAACTTGAATCTGCCGATATATTAGCAATTAAAGGCTTGGGGCAATTTCAACGATTTAAAGCTGCAAATGCCATCCGTTCCTTGATCGAAAACTGGCACGTTTCAGACTTTCATATCAGTGATGCTAGAGGGAGCAAAGCCGCGCTTTATGCTGAACATCTTTCTCCTACTGGCGATAATATACCGATTGTTGCTCAATATATTTATCAAGAACATCCTGAAATATTTGCGGAAATATTACAACGCATGAAACAACGAGTACCTGGAATTTCTAATGTTGAAGCAAAAGAAATAGAGGGTGGTAGTTTAATATTAAAATTTCAGGATCAAGCCTTTGAAGATTCCTTTGTTGATCTCTATGTTTCCGATGGCACCATTAAAATGTTTGCCTATTTAATTTTACTCTTCGATCCTAAGCCTCACCCTTTACTGTGTGTTGAAGAACCTGAAAATCAACTATATCCAACGCTTTTACGGGAACTTGCCGAAGAATTTGCAAGTTATGCGCACCGGGGTGGGCAGGTCTTTGTCTCAACTCATTCCCCTGACTTTCTTAACGCCGTTCCTTTAGATAGTATTTTCTGGTTAATAAAAATCCAAGGTGTTACCAAAGTTGAAAAAGCTGCCGATCATGAAGTCCTGAGAAACTTGATTGCGGCAGGGGATCTTCCCGGTTATCTCTGGAACCAAGGCTGGTTTGAAGGAGTTGCGCCCTAATGAGTTACGACTTAATTTTTCTTCTTGAAGAACCGTCTCTAAAAAACGTTTTAGAAATGCTTTTGCCTAAGATTATTCCAAATAGTCTAACCTATCAATTAATTACTCACCAAGGTAAACAAGATCTTGCCAAATCTATCCCTAGAAAAATCAAAGCTTTTCAATTTAGTCGTACCACCAAATTTATTATCGTCCATGATCAAGATTCTCATGATTGCATTCAACTCAAGACTGAATTGTTAACCATTTGTCAGAATGCTGGACAATCAGATATATTGATTCGTATTGTCTGCCGTGAACTTGAGTCTTGGTTTCTCGGAGACCTTGCTGCGGTGGAAAAAGCTTATGGACTAAAACCCCAGAGCCTTAGTCGAAAACAAACTCAGCAAAAATTCCGTAACCCAGATCAACTTAATAACGCAAAACAAGAATTGATAAAACTTGTGAAAGAATATTATGAGGCAACCCATTCTAAGGCGATCGCTCCTCATTTATCTTTAACGGATAACAAATCCCATAGTTTTCAGGTTTTCATAGAGGGCATTCAGAACTTTATTTGATAAAGTAAGACAACTCACATCATCAGATTTTTTATCCAAACAGAACAAGAAGAATCTTGATTTTTTGGCATAGATTATTTGTACAAGAGAAGATTTTACGTAGTTAGTTGTTACCTGATTTAATTAGGCCGCATACAGCATTGCTTGTTGAATATCTTCTGATTCTAAATAAGGATAATCATCAATGATTTCCTCTGAAGTTTTACCATTTGCAAGTAAATTTAAAATCAATGAAACAGGCACCCGCATTCCACGAATACAGGCCTTTCCGCCCATAATCTGGAGATCAAAGGTGATTCGATCTAAGTTCTGTAGCATTATTTCAGATTTGATGGTGAGTTATTGTTTTCATTGTATAATTTAGGAAAGATTTTGGCGTTGCCGTTGCTGGGTACGAATGCGAGCTTTGAGAAGTTTTTGTGCATAGGGATCAGCATCAGAGCGCCATACTAACCGATGACCCCTAAATTCCACTCCCATCTCCCGCAAGGTTCTTTGCCATCCCGGCCACAGTTGAATTTCCGACCAATTCTCCAATAATCCCCAATCCTCCTCCTGTTGAGACAACTTAGCGAATTTTTTGCACAGAGGATAATCCGTCATCACTAATCGCTCCTTACAATGCACTACAGGTGCATAATCAGGGTCATATTCTTTGTATCGTACCCGTAAATCCTGCAAACTAATCTGCATCATCGTCTGCCAACGCGGATGGGGATTTGTGTCAAAATCTGAACAAAAAATATAAGCAATTTTTGGCTCATGGAGATAAAATCGTACCAATGTTACATTCTCCAATCGCCCCACTGTCCGACTGGCACAACCCTCATATAAGCGTAACAACGGATCAAGGGCTTCCAATGCACTAATATGGACCAGCAACGCTTTCTTTGAGCAAATTCCGATTGGACTTTGTTGGGCGATATTGGCTAGATTTGCCAAATTTCCCAAACTAAATAACATTCTATCTGACAGCAAACACGCTTCTTTATAGGTTCCAAACAACACTTTAATATCCGTTTGTAGGATGTCATCTAACTGACTAAAGCGAGGACGTTTTGCAAAGTGCGATAATGCTAAATAAATCTGAATATCCTGTTTACGTTGTTCTGTAATTTTTTTCCAATCTTCTCCATTCGTCGCCTGCTCAATCACCTGAAAAGCTCGAGTCAAGGTCTTAAATTCAGCACAAATATCTGCTTCGGTTGCCAACTCTCCCTTTTTCGGTAAACGTCCCCGTTCCGTTAAGAAGTTCATCAACGGTTGCAGTAGGTCTTGATAGTCCTCAAAGCGTTTAACCGAAAGACGAATTCGGGGTGTGGTTGCCCGTGACCGAAACCGGGAAGCCCGAAAAGCTTGAGCCTGGGCCTCATCCCGAAAGACAAAGTAAATTCCCAAGGCCACCGGAATCGCATCAATCCCCAAAACCTGATCAATGTAAAGCTTCAGTTCTTCTTGGCCATAATATTTTTGGAAGGTGTTGCGGCTAGTAATTACGCCATCTCCATAGGCAATATGACCAGCTCCCCCATCGGCAATTAATACCTGGGCTGACACCACTAATATTTTTTGGGCCAGTTCCCAAGCTTGAAATAACGCTTCCCGTCTTTCTGCTGGATTTTCAATGACATTAATCACATAGCCAAGATTGACTATATCCGCAGGGTGGCGATCGCCTTCTGGTTCATAAAACGGATCCCAGCCATGAACCTCGAACCCTTTTTCCGCAACAAATTTTAGATCCTCCCCATGGCCACAACCATAGTCAAAAAAGGTCATACCTTCAGTCAAAAGATTTGCGTCCAGGAGGGATCTCACTGGACGAGACATTTGCCGCCGAATAATCGCTGCTTTGTGACGGTCAATTTTGGGAGATTGATGAGCAAATTCTTGAATTTCAATCAACTTGTGGTTTTCAATCCTGACCCGAAACTGTTGCAGACGTTTTTCCCACTGCTGACGATAGCCAATTTGACGAGGATCAGCTAGTAAGCCCAATTTTTCCTCAGCCTGAGTTAACTCTGCAAAGGTTTGGTACAAGGGATAATCAGCACAGACAAAGGTTTCCTTACGGTGCAGAATAGGAGGATTATCCCCGTAATGGCGAACCTGACAATTGTTCAATTCTAAATTGACCTGTGTGCTTTGTCGCAGAGCAGGATGGGCATCTAAATCAAAATTAGGATAATCGAGGTAGGAAATTTTTGGTTCATTAAGATTAAACTTAATCAGCGTAAATTGTAAATTTTGATTTAGTTTAGACTGATAATTTTCATCAAAAATTTGTCGAGCAAGACTTTCATATCGCCGTAAAATAGGTGATAAATGAGAAATAATCGAGTAATGAATATAGAGCGCATCAGGTAAACGTTTACCCAAAATTAAAGCATTTAGTGCATCTTTAATATCAATAAAATTATGAGTATCCGCCATTTATTTTTTATTCCAAAACGATGGTAGTTTTTTAGTTATAAAAGTAAATTTTAATGTAAACAATAACACAAAGATAAAGATAAATATTGACAAGAATCCATGAAAAGTGACTCTAACAAAACTTTAATGTTAACTGTCCTGGTGTCACATTCCCCCGCTGCCTGCGGTGGTAGTAAAGATGACAGGGGGAGCATAAAGCCATCAAATTACTAGGATAGTTATTACTTGGATCATAATCACAATGATGTACCGCCATCCTGAGCCGATACCGATCGCCGGTTGATAACCCCTTCCCCTCCCCCGGCTTGAGGCATTGCACCCCACACCGTTCACAGACCCAGTTAACGGATTGCTTTTTCTGTAGGGCCAACTGGGGCCAGTCAGGAGAATAACGATTATTCTTCATACTAAGCCCCTAGTAATTTTCCTCAATCCCCTAGCTCACAAAACTCTGAAGTAAATGTCTATTCCAAACTGGACACTGTACATTAAGTGATAGACAGTGGAGTTATTCTATCTCTACAGACCGTAAACCCCTAGTAATTTTTGTGATTGACCATTGGGCTTCCCGCCCCGCTTTTCCTTGACGAGTAAATAAAAAACCTTGGCGATCAAACTGTTCACCCCTAGGCTTAACCCCTAGTAATTTTTCGATCTGCGTGGTGGTCAGTAACCAACCATAGCTAACCGCATCCTCCAAATCCCTGAGATTATCCAACGGCGATCGCCTAGATTCCATTAACTGGATCAGGGCCACCATGCCGGGGTCAAAAGGGAGAAGGTCAGAATCAACGGCAACGGATTCAATACTGCTTCCCACTGTGGTTACTTCAGAGGGGGGGACAAAGTTATTGAGGGTTCCGCCTTCGGCTAGATGTTCATCTAACTGGTCAAGGAGCTTAACTGCCTCATCACCAAACAAAACCTTATTCCCCTTACGGGTCGGTTCAAGCCCCAAAGCATTAATGCGGTTGTAAAGACTCTGGCGGGTCTTTAAGTTATAACGGGTCAACAAATCGGCGATCGGCAGTATTGGATTCTTCCACGGGTGAAATATCTACTACTGTCCAGTGACTACTAGACACTAGCAATGTTCCGACACTTTACACTGTCCAGTGATGACTAGGCATTTAAAATGCTTGTCCAAAGAAGATTCTGAAAATATCCCTCTTCCGTCAGACTGAGGGAATTAAAATGGAGATAAAAGGCAGAAAAGCGCGGAGGGAGAATGACAAAGACAAGAGAGGCAAAAAAGACAGTACAGTGTGTAGACACATATAGTGAACTGTATAAAGATATATTTCCAGAAGTGAGGTCTTATGAGTCATTTAAATATATCATTGTGGGAATGTTAAGTGATATAAAAAGAAAGAGTTTACCTGCAATAGCATCATCACTAGGATTGAAAAATGAACAGGGACTACTGCATTTCATGACAGATTCTCCTTGGGAATTAAAAGAATTAAAAAAAAGAAGATTAAATATTATCTTAGAAGTTTTAGAAGGAAGAGAAATAATAGTAATAATAGATGAAACAGGAGACCCCAAAAAAGGGAAAACAACAGATTATGTAAAAAGACAATATATTGGAAATTTAGGAAAAATAGAAAGCGGTATAGTGTCAGTAAATGCCTATGGTTACTGCGATGGAGTAACGTTTCCTCTAGAATCAAAAGTATTTAAACCAAAAGAAAGATTAAAAGAGGGAGATAAGTATAAAACAAAGACGGAATTAGCAGTAGAGATAATAAAAGAACTAGAAGAAAGTGGTTTTAAAATAAAAAGAGTAGTGTCAGATAGCTTATATGGAGAAAGCCATAGCAATTTTATCAGTGCCGTAGAGGAATTAAAAATAGAATATGCAGTGGGAATCCGGAGCAATCATGGGGTCTAGCTTCCAAAGGAAGCTAAAGTAAGGGCAAATAAGTGGAGGAGGTTTGAACACATAAGATGGGATGGAAAACAGGAAGATAGGTATATCAGAGAAATAGTTTATGGTAAAAAAAGCGCAATAAGATATTGGGAAATTAAAACAGAAGTCGACCACCTCGACAATTTTATCTAGTCCCACCGTTTGAGCATCGATTAGCGTGGCATCATTAAGGACAGGCGACCCTCTGACAACAAGGGTAACCCTCTCTGGTGAAAGCTGTTCCACTAGAAGTCGATCCAACGCAATTTCCCCGGCATTATCAGCTAAATACAAAATTGATTTTGCTTGGGCGATCACCTCACGCAAACGATCTTCTTCTGCGAAAAATGGCCCTTTCAAGGCTTGCTCCAAAGCCTCACGGACATCTGCCTCTGTCAAACTGCCATCAACACCCATATCGATAACATTGCCGGCGATCGCCAGACGGGCAGCCATCAATAATGGATCTTTGGCGGCCTCGACCTTAGCCCGGAGTGTTGGGAGTAGTTCCATGGCCACACGATTTTGCCAATCTTTGGTTTTACGGTAAGGGTCAGTCACCCCTGTGATCTCCCGCAACCGCCGATGAATCTGTTGGGCCATGGCAGGAGGCGATTGGTTTAAATCCATTTCCCCAGCCCAACTGAGGGCATCCCGAATAATTTGCTCATGCACGGAGGGATTTTGGGATACTAACCTAGCCGCATCTAAGGATTGGTGCAACAGGCAGGGAATACAATCTAAAGAGGTTTTCATCGGGATTTTAATGGGTTTTATCAGGTTATTAAGGGGTGGGAGTTGACCCCATTTTGCTCAAAATATCCTGCACGATTTGTATCCCCGTTAGAGCTTGCCAACCAAACAATCCCAACAGAACCACATTCAAAGAAACGTGCACATTGCGAACCCAATTATGCTTTTACATAAAGGGTACCAACGCTGCGGAAGTGGAAACTAACCCTACTATTCCTAACCCCGCAAACAGGTGGGGGCCAATAAAAATTTTGCCACTGTTGATGTAAGTAACCGTGATGCCCCCGATCGCCCCCATGACGATTAGCGCCAAAAACATAGAGCCAATTTGATGGTGACGAATGGCAAACCGCCCCTTAATCAGTTCCTTTTTCGGCTCTCCCTCCGCCAGCCTTGTCCGTCGAACCTGTATGCCGAGGTATAGGGTATAGATCGCCAGGGCTAGCAAAGCCCACATGGTAATGGGGTGAAAAAAGCTGAGATAGGGTTTAAGAGCCGCGAGATTTTCTGAGTTCATTATGATAACTACCTAAGTATTTGTAAATGTTAAATTGAGCCGTCAGTCCGTAACTATTAACTGTGTAGTGATTACTTTTGAGTGGTGAGTGATTGCCATTCTTCAACCACCGCTGGAGAAACATTAAGCACTATTTTTTGTTGATCGAGGGTGGGCAAAATTAGCCGTAAAGGAATTGCCGATTCCAATTGCATTAAGATGGGCTGTAAATCATATTCCCCGGCATCAGGGGACATTTTGGTCTTGTCCATAAACATATCTTCGGATACATTTACAGCACTTAAAGTTTCGCTCATCATATTAGTAATAATGAGGGGTTTGGAGTGATCAATGTTAGCGGTGCCGGGAAAGTCCACTAGGCGTAGATAGATACTATCCTCATGGTCAGGAATAGTCCTTTCAAAGGCGATCGCCTGCCAACTTCCCCCTTGTTGATCCTTGAGTATTTGACGGGACTTGGAAATCTCCGACTGATAAACTGTTGGGCCTGGTGCTTCTTCCAATTGGCGAATAACAGCCTGAGCCGGAGAAACTGCGAGATTAATTATCAACACCCCAACTAAAATTCCAAGAATAAAGACTGATTTGATAAAACTTAAGATGCTTTTCATTTTGACTATTCTCTAAATATTAAATTGCTTGATTTAGTCTTACTTGATGGCATCTTGCATAGCTTTTTGAATATCATCTGGGATGAAAACTGCATACATTCCCCGTAAATCCCCCACGTTAAAGTCGTAGGCCAAATCCTGGGGATAGCCATCTTTAATAAACTGCGGACGGCTATTTTTTAAGCCATGGCAGGCAAGGCAAGTAGATTCCACTTCAATGCGACGGTAATAGCGTGTTCCCGTTTGTTTATTCAGGGTTTCTCGATCCCAAAATCCAACAAGTTCCGGCTCTTGGTTAAATTTTGCCAAGGCTATTTGGTCGTGTAAATTATTTGGTTTATGGTCAGGATTACGATATTTATTAGCAATTTGTTGAACCTGCCAACCATTTTCTTTGCTAAGTTGCATGGCCCTCATCCCCACCGGACGGCAAACCTCTTTCATTGTTTGCTTAGTGGGGGCTTCAGTCCTGCCTTCCAAGGAGGAGGCCAGCCCAGTTCGCATGGCATCCAGGGATTCGATTTCCTGCACAGCCTGGGCTAACTCATTGGCATTAGGAATGATGGGAGCAGCGGTGGCGATCGCCGCATTCCCCCCGAGGAGCAGTAGGCTGATTCCGATGATCAGCATCAAACTCAAAATCCGTTGTGGTAAAGTTTGCATTGATTTCTCCCGTTAAGATTGACTAAAGGATTATTTTACGATGGGAAACTGGTCAATGGAAATTGATTATTTCCTGCAATGCCCTGTGTGAAACAGCAATAAAAAAAGCCATTAGTCTTCGCAGGATGAAAGGACATCCGTAGATAGATTAGATAACTCAATTAAAGACTGAGCGCATAAATTCAGGTACTTCGGATTAGCAAGAAAATAAATCCTACTATTTCCCTGTTTACGGCAACCAACAATCCCTCCCATCCGCAATATTTGCAGATGCTTGGAGACATTTGCTTGACTTAGGCCTGTCATATCGCAGATTGTTCCCACACTGCATTCCTCTTCACAGATACACCATAAAATGTGTAGCCGACTTTGATCACCCATTAATTTAAATAATTCTGACAAACGCTCAAAGTTGGGCGGATTTAGGGTTTTATTCACAGATATTTGCATAAATTTAAACGTTTACCGGTTGAACAATATCTTCTGCCATGGCTGGACGAGACATCGACAGACCAAAAAGTAATCTTAGTCCTAATTTCTCGAACCAGGGTAGGCCAACTCCCAAGCGCATCTTGGCAAGAAAGTATTTCTCAAAGGCCGCCTTGGCCCAATTGACCCAGATCCCCTTAATTGCGTAGGAGTAACGACGTTTACCCGTAAGGCGATCAGGAAGCACTGGGGCGGCAATATAAGCAATACCGGTGTCTCCATACTCGGCAAAACAGAGGGCTTCCAGGGTTGGTACTTGCAATGGCTTGGCTATCGACCCTAGTTCCACAGCAATATTATGGGCCGCTACCATGGCCATGGCTTCGGTCATTTGCCCACTTTTAGGTGTCCCGATTGATACTTGCGTGTCATTAATCTGGCCTAAATGAACGCTGACCCCTACACCATAAATTTCTGGATAGTCCCGATGGCGCATGGTTGGTAGCACTGGCAAAAATCCCCTTTCGTTACCCAAACCTGATGCTTTTACAAACTTTGCACCGCGAAAGGCGGGCAAAATCATACTATAGGCAAAACCAAAGGACTGACCATCGGCAAGAAAAATATGATCGGAGCTGATATTGACGATCTGAGCATTGGTTAACGTGGCGATACCCCGCTTATTCATTAATGCCTCTGTGAGAGTTTGGGAGTGGGCCATATTGGCAATGCCTAGATGGCCAATGTAGGGTTCAGGAGTAATGTAGGTAATTTTCACCTGATCGCGAATCCCCCTACGCCGTAGGTCTGCTTCCGCAAGGAGTACATACTCATAGGCCGGCCCAAAACATCCAGTCCCTGGAGCAGCTCCCACCACTAAATCCCCCGGTTGCTGACAAAAGGTTTCCCAGGCAGTGCGAGCTTCTAAGACATGGCTAGGCGTACAAATGGAATGGGTATAGATCCCCAGACCCGGCACAAGATCATTTGCTAATTCTGCCCCGCTGGCAATGATCAGATAGTCATAATTTAAGGTCTCATGGGTGTAAATACGTTTCTGTAGGGGATCGATTTTTTGTACTTTTCCTTGCACCCACTTGAACCCATGCCGTTTTGCCAACATCGGTACATTTAATTGCATGTGGTCTAAGGGGATGTGCCCCAATCCCACCTGAACCAGTCCAGGTACAAATGTGAATTGTGGAAATTCTGAGATCAAAATTACTTGATGAGCTTTTCCCAGGTAATGCCTTAACTCGTAGGCGGCCGGCAGTCCCCCTAACCCCGCTCCAATTACGACAATCTGCGCCATTTTAAACTCCCTCCCCCCAAAAACTATTGACGAATACAACTATGTAGTTATATTCTTATAATATTGGTGCTTGTTCGATTTGGCAAGGACTAGTTCAATAAAAATCAGAGATATAAAATGTATTACTTTAGTAAAAAATTGCTGGTAGGATTTGATGAAGCTATCGGATTAGTAAAGGATTCCCTAGCAAAAGAAGGCATGGGAATAATGACAGAAATGAATCTACAGAAGGCATTCCAACAAAAACTCCATCAGGATTTTCGTCGTTATCAAGTGTTGGGAGCCTGTCATCCCAAGGTTGCCTATGAGATGTTGCAAATTGATGACCAAGCCGGGGTGATGTTCCCCTGCAATGTGGTGGTGCAGGAACACGACGATGGGAGTGTTGAGGTCTCCGCCGTTGATCCTTTGGCAATGTTTTTAATGATTCATTCTGCCCAGGCAAAGGAGATTGCTCTCTACGCCAGCGCCATGATGCAACGGGTGATCGACCATCTTTAGTCTAGTTCTAATTGACTCTTAATCCAGGAAACATTGAAGATGAAAGAAATACATAGCTTAGAAAATAGCCAGGCTCCCAAGATACCAAACTTAGGGGAAATGACCTGGTTATTTCTTAAACTTGGTACGATTGGGTTTGGGGGAGGGATCGCCATGATCGCCCTGATGGAAGAAGAGTTCGTCAAACGACGTAATTGCTTAGAGACAGAAGAGTTTTTGCATGGGGTTGCCCTTGGACAAATTTTAGGCTCTTTTCCGGTAAATACGGCTCTGTTTATTGGTTATCGTTTGCATGGCTTCCTCGGCGGTCTTATCGGAAGTATGACTTTTTTAGCTCCTTCACTAATTATGGTGTTGGTACTATCTTGGCTTTACTTTAGTTTCAATCAAATTCCGTCCTTACAGGGAATTCTAGCCGGTTTGGCCCCTGTGGTCATCGGTATTATTTTGACGGCGGCTTGGTCCATGGGACAAAAGGCGATCGCCTCTTCTGTAGCTCTAGGCATTGCCATTGGTGCGTGTGTGGGTAGTTTGACCCATATTAATCCGGTGATCATTCTATTTACAGGCGGTATGATTGGGCTGTTATTAAAATTGACTCCCAAAAAAATCAAGCTAAAAAAGCTGGCGGATACCAATCAGTCTGCCCTGGTTTTGCCCGTTGCAATGCAGGCATTGCCTCACCATTGGGCAGTCCTAGCGGAGACCCCAGTTATTCCCGGCGCAGTGAGTTTACTTACTTTGGGATGGACGTTTTTGAAAGTGGGTTTTGTTTTTTTTGGGGGGGGATTTGTTCTTATTCCTGTCCTCAAACAATTACTGATCGACAACCTCCACTGGTTAACTCAACAAGAATTTATTGATGGCGTAGCTATCAGTCAACTTACACCAGGGCCGATCGCCGTAATTTCTACCTTTGCTGGCTTTCGAGTAGGGGGCATCATGGGAGCTATGATTGCCACATTTGGTTTATTTTTGCCCTCAATTGTATTAATGTTTGTTTTATCCAAGTACTATCAAAAAGTACGTCACTTACAACCAGTTAAACACTTTTTATCGGGGGTAAATCCAGCGGTGGTAGGAATGATTGTCTCAGCAGCAGTCAATTTAGCTCCTGGGGTTTTTCTGGGGAGTGAGTCAACTAAAATTATTATCAATCTTTGCTTATTAGGAATGACTTTATTAGTCATTGGTAAGTTAAAATGGCACCCTGCCATTAGTTTAGGTATCGGTGCAATGACAGGGATTGCAGTTAGTTTTTTGCCTGGAGTATCCTAAATAATAATGGGAAAAAATATCGTTCAATATGACTTCGTAATTTTGGGGGCGACAGGATTCGTCGGTGGCATTGTCTGTCGCTATTTGCTGTCCCACGGGGAAACAGCAACAGGAAAGAACTAGGCGATCGCCCAGGGCAATCGCATAAAAATTAGTATAAATTGCTACAGATTTGAGGCGAGTAGTAAGCAAAAAGTCCCTTTTCTTTACTCTCTATTCCCCCTCGATAATTGCAAATAATGTGGTCCCAAACCGATGATTGCGGGTCGTTACAATTAATGTGGTGTTCTGTTCAGCGTGTGAGATCCAACTTAGGTCTTTCAAAAACCTGAATAAATACCGAAGGCGGCAACGGGCGTAAAACTTTCTGGGCCAAACCATAGGCTTTCCTTGGCCCCTTCACCTCCAGTTCTATCGACGAAAATGAGTCAATCTCTAACTTGTAGTCCCGGCGATAAATCCAGAGCCAGTCATCGCCCTGTGAACCCCATTCCAGACGAGGGAAGTGGTCAGATAAGATTGAAACAATCAACTCAAAATCTGACCGTCGTAATTCTGCAAAGATAACCCACTCGTTTTGATCCATACTTATTCCGCTACAGTGAGTTTATTTATTACTAGGGGTTAGACAAGCCGCCTTTTTAGAGCGTGTTTGAAAAGTAGGGTGAAGAATGGAAAATGGTGAAAAGAATAAAATTTTCACCATAATTAATGATAATCCGAGAATTTTACAGCACGGACATCACTGATAGCCAGTAGCAATTGGTAGAACCTCATTTACCCAAAGCAAAAACTGGGGGAAGAAAACGGAAAACTAGTCTGAGGGAGATACTCAATGCTATTTTTTACATGCTCAGAACGGGGTGTGCCTGGCGACTTCTGCCCCATGATTTTCCTAAATGGCGAACGGTCTATGGTTATTTCCAGCAATGGCACGAAGATGGTACCTGGAAAAAATTAAACCGTATCTTCCGTGAGAAAGTTCGGCTCAAAGCTGGAAGAAATACTCACCCTAGTGCCGGTTGTTTAGATTCACAGTCACTTAAAAAGGCTGGAACTGGGCAAGAAACTGGCTATGACGGTGGAAAAAAGGTCAATGGTCGTAAACGTACAATCCTCGTGGATACCATGGGATTACTTCTCGATGTTGTCGTCCATGGTGCACATCGCTCTGACCATCAGGGTCTGATTCTACTTGGCACCTGGTTTGCTCCCCTTTGGCAGTGCCTGCAAGTTATATGGACTGACAGCACCTTTGGCGGAAAGGATTTTATTTTCTGGGTGGAGCATACTTTTGGTTGGACCTTGAATGTGGTCAGCAAAAAGCAGGGACAAAAAGGCTTTGAAGTCCTACCCCGCCGTTGGGTAGTCGAGCGCACTTTTGCTTGGTTTGGTCGTTATCGTCGTTTAAGCAAAGATTATGAATATTTACCTACCACCAGTGAGACCATGCTCTATGTTGCCATGGTTCATCTCATCCTTCAAAGGCTTGCTTAAAACTTTTCAAACACTTTCTTAGGAAATATAGACGGCTCGCTTGCTGATTCGACCTGAGACTTTGATGTTGACGTACAGAGCATCCAGGTAAACAATCGGGTAGATTTCCTCCAATGGACGGGCTTGCCAGGCTTTCACTTCCTCTAGCACCGCGTCAGTTACCTCGCTAATCATGCTGGCGGACACCTTTGCCCCATAGAGTTCCTCCAATTGAGGACTGATATCTCGAGTACTCATCCCACGCGCATACAAAGCAAGGATTTTCTCATCTAATCCCGCGATGCGACGCTCATTTTTGGGCACTAGCACTGGCTCAAATTTTCCCTGCCGGTCTCGGGGGATGGCCAATTCCATTTCTCCTTGCTCCGACTGTACTGTTTTCTTTGAGTACCCGTTGCGACTATTGCGCTTCTCTTCCTCTGCCTGATTTTTTAAGTGATGACTCAGTTCCCCAGCCAATGCACGCTCTATCAAGCGTTTGGTTAGTTGTTTTAGTAGTCCTGATTCTCCCAGTATTTCTTCCGGGGTTTGATACTCTTCCAGCAACTCGTCTAGTAAGGTATCCACACAATTTGCTTCTTGTTTTTTTGTACCATAAAGGGGTGTCCTCCTTTTGATTGGATTTTACTCCCCTTACACAAAATTCAGATCACTCCCTGTATAGCGACAACAGCTTAATGCTTACAGGATAAGGCTTTAAGGGTCATCTTGCACTATTCTACTCTTATCTAGGTTCGACCCCTACCTCAATTTATTGTGCCCGTAGTACCTAAATTTGATCTCTTTTGAACCACGCCGAATTTTGGCTTTTCACCGTTGTTTTAAAGGTGGTACAGTCTAGGGGAATGCCTAGCCAAGAGCCTAATACTTGCAAGTCTTGATCAAAGATTTTTTTGAGATATGCTAACCGTTCGTTGCTAAGTTGAGGACGTTTTTTCATACTCCAGAGGCTTCTTATCCAGGTTCGTAAAGATTTAGGAATTAGCCAGCGGCGTAGCTGCTTTAATCCCGGTGCTTCGACTAAAAAGTCTCGCCAGCCTGAGATGCGTATGCGATCGCTGGATACATTTTGCGGATTTAATTCTTGCCAAATGGGAGTTCCTTGATAGCCAATAAAGTTACAAACCCGTTCTAACTCTGCCTGGGAATGGGCTAACATCCGTTCAAAAAAGACAGGTAACACCCGCTCACGTCCAAACTGCTCAAAGTAGGGTTGTAATTGCTTGCTATAAAGACTGTATTCGATCATCTCTGGGAACTGATCGATCGCCGTGTTAATGTCCGTATTTACCACCCGTTGGGTCCATTCATGGATATATTGTGACACCAGGCGATCGATGGGATGACGCATCACATAAATAAATTTGGTCTGGGGAAATGCCTCTGCTAAACGTTTTACGGTGTCAGGGTAGGTGGGCAATTTCGTGTAATGGGTGCTGGACTCACCACAGAGATCCTGGGGCTGGGCCCCGGCAAAAAGGGACTGGTAGTAGTCCATCCCCTTTGCGAACTCCTCATCATTGCTGAAAAAATTGGGTTCCTTCAGCGAAGTCATAAAAATCCCCGGTTGCAGAGCCAGTTGTTCGTGGAGGGTACTGGTGGCACATTTCATGCCGCCGATAATGATAAAATCGGGGCCTTTTGGATGATCTGTAGTTGGGGAGCAGTCCGTCATAGTGCTGTGAACATTGGGTTAAATTCCTGATAGTTTTCAGTATGCTTCCCCACCGCTTTTGTCGATGTTTACGAAATGTTTAACTTTGGAAATTCTACTCCGGACGGTAGGGCTTTAACGGTTGTCGCCATTGAAACCAAATATCTTGCCATTGGCGATCGCAGGTGTGGGGTTCTTTCTGGCCCAGAATTTCCCGTAGGGCGGCAATGCCCCATCCCCCCAACCAACCTAAATTAGCCAGGGCTAAACCTAGGGGGCCATAAAATTTGGCAAAGTAGCGCGATCGGGACGCATATAGATAGGGCCGGGGACGTTTACGGCTGGCCACATCGGATTTCACTGAACCACTACCCCCCCGTAGGTGTACCACACTGGCCTGGGGAATATAGCGAATTTTCCAGGCAGCTTGACGGGCGCGGCGACAATAATCAATATCGTCGTAGTACATAAAATAACCGTCATCCATTAAGCCAATTTGTTCAACCACCGATCGCCGGATGAGAACACAGGCAAAACTTGTCCACTGCGGTTCAAAGGACTGTTCTGTGACGGGGATGGGCACATCAAAGGGTTGCAAGAGTTTAGTAATTACACTGGTACGGGCCCCATCAATCATTTCACTCAACGGTGAATGATCCCGAAAACAACTAATTTGGGGAGTGCCATCGGGCCATTCCAAGCGGGGACTGAACAGTCCCGCCTCTGGATACTGTTCTAGGGCTACTAATAAGGTTTGAATTGCCCCTGGCCGCACAATGGTATCGCTATTGAGGAGTAGATAATTCTCCGCTCGAATTGCCTGGATTCCCAAATTATTGCCCGCTGAAAAACCACCATTAACATCCGAAGGCAACAGCCTTACCCAATCTTGCCAATTATTGTTGGCGATCGCCTTTTCAATCTCTTCCACCGAGTCATCCCCCGAGGCATTATCAACTACAATTACTTGCTGGGTTTGGGGGTCAATTTGGGATACTAATGATGCCAAACAATCCACTACAAGCTGGGGGGTACGGTAATTGAGAATAACAACGGCAAGCTGATACAAATCCCAGCTATTGTTTGAAGCAATTATGGCCATAATCTTGCAAATACTCTTAGCAACTAGAGGGAAAAAAGAACTTCCTAGACAGCTACTTTTTGGTAAATATTCTTAGCTTTGCGGGCCAGATTGACAATATTGGTGGCGGCGGGCCAGCGATCAAACCATTGGCGAGGGGCAATACTACTACAGGAAGCCCGTTGAAATCCTAATGGAATTGAGGCGACTAAGGTTTTGATCTGGGGATTTTGTTGGCGAAAGGTGGAATAAGCTCCATCCACATGCATGGGGCCGCCATCGGGATGACCACCGGGACGTTCTAGCAATGTTTCTAAAAAGTCGATCAACTGGTCAAAAATACGGCTATGGATGGCGAGAAAATGGGCTTGAATAATTGGCTCATCATAGAGATGCAAAAGGGAGTTTGTGTTAGCTGAAACATTATGACCGAAGTAAACAAAGTCCCAGGAAGTCGTTTGTAACTCTTGCAGTAATTGGGTTTGATTTTGAACTAAGTCTTTTGTAAATGTGGCATCATCTTCCAATAGGAGAACCTGTTCCAAGTTTTGGGCTTTGGCCACTTTCAAAACTCCCAAATGACTTAGAAAACACCCCCTGGCCCCCAGGCTCGGAAAATTTCCTTGGTCTGATGGCTTTACCGCTGTAAAAAATGCAGCATTTTTGGGCAAACCAAGAATTTTAAACCGCTGAAACTCTTGGATCATTTCCCGACGGCGATCACCTCGTTCGGCTAGGTTAATAATGTATGTGCCATCAAAATAGTTGAAGAAAGCGGAAGACATGGAATACCTTTTAATAAGTTGCTTAGAATCTGTTTGTAAAGTCGGATTCTGCCCCCTAAATCCCCCAATACTGGGGGACTTTGATTTAGTTTCCCCCCAAACTTGGGGGACCAGGGGGGCTTTTCAAACACGCTCTTAGGGCGGGGAAAAAGTAATGAAATTGCAGTAAGAGTACCGAAATCTATTTGATATATTCCAAGTCAATTTGGTTGATTTTCAGTTGTATTCTGTCCCGCCACGCCCGAAGTGGTAAACGACTGGTAATGTAATTTAAAGTAAACAAGACTGCCCCGTAACGCTGTAAACGAAAGTTTGCCCGGGCCCACCAATCCTGCAATTTAAGAGATTTTATTTGACTACTTGTAAGCTGGATCGTGGGCAGTCCACTGGCTTCATAGCCGCGTTGCAACAACAAATCCCCAACTCGGGATTCCACCAGTTGAATTTCCCGATCGCCTAATTTGCGTCGCCATTGATTGAGAAAACTACTATCGGGTTGGTCATAGGTTGTGTCTTGGTTGTACTGCAACATCGCCGGGTCGTAGGCGACCCCTAAAAAATTGGCCAGTTGGGTCAATACAGTTTGGGGCTCACGAATTAGGTTTTCGTAACTGATCTCAACGTAGTTATTAACCGGTAGAGTTTGCTTCAACGCCTCCCAATCTTGCTCTGCTTCCAGCCAGCGTTGGGAACCAGTCCACACATTACCCGCCCAGCCCATACCGATGCAGGAGCGGGCCACATCCCGGGGATCCCGCACAATATGAATAAAACGGGCATTGGGCCAAATGGCCAACAGGCGATCGAAGTGTCGGTGTACCGTTGCCCCCACCACTGGCTTCTGTTCCTGAGCTTGTTTTTGCTGTAAAAAGCTTTGCACCAATTCCCCATAGGTCAAGTTAGGGGAAACCTCAAACCCAGTAGCCTGAAAAATACGATGGGTCTTTAACCAATCCTGATAGTCAGATACTTTGGGAAATTGAGCATTATCACTTACCTGATCGATGACATATTCAAACTCATTACACCAGGCAATTTGCGAATGGTGAGACAGCATCAAGCGTAGCAGAGTTGTGCCAGAACGTTCGGCACCGATGAGAAAGGTGGGGGATTCGAGGAAAGAAGTGTTCATGGGGGCGTGACGGCGATCGTGAGATGGGCAATTGCAACCTGTTCTTAGCTTGATGGATCGCTGTCTGATTTCGTGCCTGCCCTATGTACAACTTTGCGTCTAACTTTAGACCTTTTGCCTGACCCTGACTTTGAGCGCCCCGGCTTGGTTTTGAGTTTCCCCTGCTCACTAGATTTCTGCTTCTGTTTTTTTACCTGTTTAACCGCTGGCGATCGGGACTGGGGCTTTAAAGATTCCGGTGGTTGTAAACATAATCCCGCTAAACCACCACTAATCAGGGGAAAAATCGGATTATACATATTGTTAATCACAGAATCCAACTTAAACAGCACCAGACAGGTGGCCAGGGCGGCGGCGGGGGCAACTTTCGGATGGAGCCATAACTTAGCGGGATAGCGAAATGTGGCAAAAACGGCCGGGGGTAAGAGCAGGGCTAGGGTTAAGTTCAGCAGGCCAAAGGCTCCTTGAATGCCAAAGGCAATAATCCAGAGGCTATCGGTCACAGACACATCGACAATTTCGCCGATCCAGTTTTCTTCATAGACCCGATTGCGTTTCCAGCCCGCCCAACCAAACCAAAATCGCTCTCGGGCTTTTTCCGCTAAAATCTCCTCATTTATCCAGCGAAAGCCCAGGGATTGAATGCGATCAGGATTGGTATATTCACTTAAAAAAGCGAGAATTTTATCCCCATGGAACTGACCGGTCACATTCATATAGAGGAACCAGCCAAGGCCAAAAATTAAAATGAGTAGGGGCAAGTTTGATTTTAGAAATTTAGCAGTAAAGAGAATAATCAAGCCATAGAAAAAATAACCATAGGCCCCTGTCGAGCGGCACCAGATCACGGTAAACACCAGGACCGGAATCAATGATTTAATTTCGTAATTCCAAATTTTGGTAAAGGTTTTGGACTGCCAGAGCCAGATGGTAATTAATGCTACTGTCATCATCCACATCCCCACCATCAAGCCATGTTGCATAAACCCATTGGGACGATAGCCACCGTAGCGAATGGCCTGACTAATGCCGGAAGGATGGGCATAATAGCCATAAACAATCAGGTGCAAATTGGGACTCATGCGTCCTTCCCAGAGGCAGATGGGCACATAAATTAAACCTGCTTTAATAATGCCTTCAGCCAATTGTTTGAGATAAATTAGGCGATTAAAGTACAGCTTGCCCAACATATAGGGTAAGCCCCAAACCACAGTTTGAGTGATGGATTCATTAACGCCGTCATAGGCCCCTAAACCATTGGTAACAGAGGACATAAATGGAGAAATACACCACAACATCATGGGTATATCCAGCCATTCAATCCGAAATTTTTTCAGCCGTTCCAAATCATGGATACAAAGCCCCACCACAATGCCGTAACAGGTGGCGACCATGCCCTGATAGTCGGGGATAAGCGGCAAAGCAAAGCCAGTACGTTGCGGCAGAAAAAGTAAGCCTCCCAAAAAGCTGACCATGACAGCGGTACGGGGAGGGTAGCGTCGAAAGAAATACAGAATAACTGGTAACCACAGCAGGAGAACCAGTTGGGCTTGGGGGGTCATGGATCGTTTGCTGTTGCCATGGTTGCTTCCTCTAAAGCCTGTTCAAATAAGGTGGTGGCATCATCCCAACTGTAGCAACTGGCAGTCTGGTAGGCCTTGTCCGACAACGTTTGCCATTGTTCAAGGGGTTGAGTGCAGATTTTGACAATGGCTGCGGCGATCTCCGCTGGATCTTCAGGGGGTACTAAAATCCCACCTCCCTGCTCTATCAGTTCCGGGGCCGCTCCCGTGGGGGTCCCAATCACAGGGGTGCGGCAGGCCATGGCTTCTAAAATAGGTAAACCAAACCCCTCCAACCGACTGGTAAACAGCCAGGCATCACAGCTTGCATAAATTTCTTTTAACTTCTCCTGAGCAACTTTGTGATGATAGGCGATCGCCTCCGGCAAAGGTAAATTGCTGGAAACAGGTTCAGAACCAAAGGCAATGCCCTTTAAATTTGGTAATTTTTCCTGAGCTAGTTGCCAACCCTGAATCGCCAAATCCGTTCCTTTCCAAGCTTTAGTGGAGTACATAAAGCCAACGGTGGGTACAGTTTGACGGCCCCGGGGGGACGCTGAGAATAACTCCAAATCAACACTATTGGGCACAAGGGAGACTTGGGAATCCCCATATTCCTCTGCCATCACCTTTTTCAGCCACTCGGCAATGACGATTTTATACAGCGGCAAACGATAGGTGGCCTTAACTCGCTCGACGGGAAAATAGGGATGTATTTCATGGTGTTGGACAAAGTAAACTTTTTGCCCTTTGCTCGGTGAAAGTTTAGCTACCCACTCAGCGGTTCCCCACCAGGTAGCAATCACCACATCCCCATCTGGTAAATCCCGATCGCCAACGGCACGACAGGTTTCCAGCACTTTATGGGGTACGTTTAACCCGTCAAAATGGGAGGCGGACGGCTGAGCAGGGGTCTTTTTCCCCCGAAGCCATTGGCTAATTCTCTGCTTTATTCCAGGTTTAGGTAGAGGCTGGGAAATTATAAATACCTCATGGCCTCGTTTTTGCAGGCGATCGGCATAAATGGCCACCACCCGAATGCCCCCCGCTAAACCGGCATAGGGTAAAACAAAGGTGATTTTCATACTCCTAACTCCATAACGCTTCAATCGGTAAACCCAGTCCCAGACTCCAGCGAATTGTGATCAAAAGACTAGCAACCCCCAGTAGTAATAGAGTGGAGAGTAAATCTTGGCGAAAACCACTCAATTTTTCCTGCCAAACCCCGTAAGCCACTGCTAGATAGTACGGCAGATCATTGGCCGCCACCACAATCACCGCCCCTAAAACCCCAAAGCTGTGAAACCCCAGGGGAATAAAAATCAGCATATAGGCAAATTTGGCAAAGTTACCGATCGCCACTAATTGAGGCTTACCTAGGGCATAGAGGACAGGATCAATAGTTAAAGCCAGGGTTGGTAACCATAAACCGGCCGCTAGGATGGGTAACATCCAGGCCCCAGCCCGATAGCGTTCATCGTAGAGAAAAAGAATAAGCCAATCGCCAAAACTGATCATCACAGCAATGGCGATCGCCAGCGCCCCTAGTAATAACCAGCGTTTTTTAAGGATTTTACTGCGTAACTCAGCCCGGGGTAAGTCTATTTGTTGGGAAATTACGGGAAACATGACCTTGCCATTGACTCGACTCAAAACTTGCCGGGGTAGTTCTGCCAGGGTAAAGGCGATGGTATAAACCCCCAGTAAGGTTAGGCTGAAAATTTTCCCTAGAATCAGGCGATCGGCCTGGGTGGCGAGAAAGGTCATGGCTGTGGAAACAAAAATCCAGCGGCCAAAGCGAGCAATTTCTTGTAAAGCAGTGGGATCCCAGGTAAAGCGATTGCGGGGTTCAGCCACCAGGTAATGACTCCAAATCATTTTCACCAGACTGAGCACAAAATTACCCATCACCAACGCCCAAATGGTGGGATTGAACCAGGCCCAGACAATCATCACCACCAGCCCAATTGACTGCACGATGAATTCAAAACGGGTCAGCTTGCCCAGATCAATTTTGCGGTTGAGGGTAAATAATGCCGTGGAGTTAAACCCCGCAATGATGGTAGAAAACCCCACCAAGGGTAGTAACCAAATTAGTTGGCGATCGCCATAAAAACGGGAAACCGGTAGGGCAATAAGGCAACAACAGAGCCATAGCCCAACACCCCGTATAACCTGAATAGTCCAAGCCGTGTTGAGAAAACTAGGCTCATCCCCCCGTTTGTTTTGGATAATGCTGGGGCCAATGCCAATATCAGAAAATAAATTGAGACCAATGATAAAGGTATTTACCAACGCCATCAGGCCAAACATTTCCGGCACCAACAAACGAGTCAGCACCAGATTACCCGCCAGTCTGAGCACCTGACTAGAACCATAGCCAACAAAAGTCCAAATGGTGCCACGAATGGCCAGTTTATTGAGGGAAGCCATAGTTACGGCGCCGATGCGTAGGTGTGAAAATGCTGGGCTAATTTTTCAGCCTCTTTATGAACATCATGATCCATCTGCACCGCTTGCTGACCCATTGCGGCCATGGCGGTAAGTTGTTCACAAGACATAGTTAAAACAGACTGCATTGCTTCTACTAAATCAGGAATGGAGCCTGGGGGCACAAGCCAGCCGGAAACCCCCGGTTTGACCAGTTCCGGTATGCCGGCCACATAGGTGCTGATCACCGGACGACCCAGGGCAAAGGCTTCCATAATTACCACCGGTAAACCTTCGGCGAAACTCGGCAAAACCATGGCCCGGGAAGCTAATAAATGTTGCTGCACCATGGCACTACTGGCCCAGCCAGTAATAGTAATGTTTTCTTCGAGTTGATATTGCTCAATTAATTCTTCAATGGGCGATCGCAGTTCCCCATCCCCCACTAAAACCAGCTTTACCGCAATACCGTTATCCCGTAATTGTCGCACTGCTTGTACTAAAAGCAATTGCCCTTTTTGTTCACACAGTCGGCCTACACAGACTAGTTGCGGAACCTCTGGTACCGGGGTGATTTCTTGTTGGAGATAATCCGCCGCCAATGCACAATGGACTACTTGAATTTTGGGCCAATCTGCCAAGCTACACCAGCGGTAAAGTTGACTTTTGCCGTAGGAACTAATGGCCACCACAAAGCGGGCCCGGCTAATTTTTTCGGGAATGGCGATCGCCTCCGGTCGGTCAAATTCCTCCGGGCCATGGACGGTAAAACTATAACTAATGTCTCCTAAACTGGCACAGAGCATAGCAACGGTGGTGGAGTTGGTGCCGAAGTGGGCATGGATATGGGTAATACCCGCCGCTTTGAGCCACCGCCACAGCAGACAAGCTTCCAAGAAATAGGCAAAATGGCGCAGTAGTCCCCGGTGCGATCGCCGACCCACTTGTATGGTTAAGCCGAGGGTTTTCAGCCATGGGGGCAGGCGGGAGATTGCTAAAAAAAGACCACTCCCTAGTAAGGGTATCAATCCAGCCCCCAGCAGTGCCCGAGTTCGTTGACATTCCTGGCGATCGGCTTCGTCTGCTAAATCAGTCTGGGCAATGGGTCGAACAGAAATACGCTCTACGACAACACCAAGCTCTTCCAAAGCCAGAATTTCACGACGAATGAAACTATGACTAATCTTGGGGTACTGATTAATCAGATATGCAACTTTCATAAATTCTTGCACGAGTTTTCTTTTCCATTGATTGGACCCACCTAAGTGAATTTTGACTTCCTTTACTGCCTCCAAGGCTAGTTGTGCCCGGAATTGGGGCGATCTCACCATTAGCCCCGAATCAATTATCCTAAAAAGTAGCAGGGAGGAGTCCGTGACGTTGCAAGTCCTTCAATCAATCCCAAAGGAGTTTAACCCATCATGCCAACAGTTGAAACTGACTTGGCCCAAATCCTGGAAAGGATAGACGGCAAGCTAGACCGAATTGAAAAAGACATCAGTGACATTAAAGTTTCCCAAGCAGAAGTTAAAGGGGAAATCAGGACCCTTGACGAAAGACTCTCTGGACAGATAAAAGCTACCGATGAAAAACTATCCGGACAGATAAAAACCACCGATGAAAAACTCTCTGGACAAATAAAAACCCTTGACGAAAGACTCTCTGGCGAGATAAGCACCCTTGATGAAAAGGTCACTGGCATTGGCAAGCGTCTGGAAAATCAGGAATTTACCAGCAGAGGCATTCTGACAGCTTTAATCATTGCTCTCATTGCAGGAGCCGCTAAATTCTTTGGCATCTTCCCTAATCCCTAACCGTCAATCCCTCAGATGGTGGCGATTACCCCTAGGACAGGAATTTGAAACTTTTCTACCGTTGTTAAAGCCTGGTGAGTTTGGGACTGGGACGTATATTTAAGGCGAACTATTAGACAGACTCCATCAGTACGATTCAAAAGAAAGGGGGTATCTGGGACAGTTAACAATGGGGCGTTATAGATGACCAAATCATATTTGTGGGTCAAGGTTTGGAGTGCCGGGTCGAGGCGACTCAGCCAGCGCTGTAAACGAATGGGATGGCCAGCGTTCATTGTGCCAACAGGGATGATTGCCAAACCGTCCTCATAGTGGACTAGATTAAGTAACTGTTGCGGGTCGGTATCGCTATTTAAAACATTGACCAGTCCCTGCTCCAATTCATCAGTATTATTGCCATGGTGATGAATGTCGGGATGTTGCAAATTGGTATCTATCACCAAAACAGTCTGACCAGCATTGACTGCGGCCCGGGCAAATTGCATCGTCACAGATGCTTGACCACTTTCGTTATCGATCGCCGTCATGGCCATGGAACGAATACCTTGCTCTTGATACTGAAAATAAAAATTGGTGTAAATTTGCTGGCCCCTATCCTCCCCCATGGCAACAATCGCCTCATTTGCTTCTGTGGGCAAAACTTCGTCTTCTAAAGCATCTTTATCATGGGCAATTCCTGAATCCAGCAGCGGCAATTCCCCCCAAACGGAGTAACCCAAGCCAAATTTAAGGTCGCTGTTGCTGTAAAAAATATTCCGACTCCTTTCCCAGGCGATCGCCAGCAGCAATCCCAAAACTAGGCCGCTCCCCATACCAGCAATCATTTTTTTCTTCGGATCAGGGGGGAAAGAAATCGGCAAACCATCGGGCCCCCGGGGAATAGCTGGTGCAGAAATGATTTTCCAAGGGACATCCTGTTGGGCCGCTTCCACCCGCAACGTTTCCCGTTGATTGGCTAATGTATCCAGTAACCCTTTCTTTAAATCAAGCTGTCGTGCCACCTCATCGTATTGAGCCGCAATGGTGGGAAATTGATCTAAGTTAATCCGAAGACGCTCTTGGTTAGCCACCAGAACTTGCCGGCGAGTTAAGCGTTTAGCAATTTCATTTTGCGTCACAATTAACTGGTCCAGCATGGTAATTCGGCTGGTATTCTGAAACATAAAAATATTGGGGTTATTATCACCTTTTAGGGAGCTAGATTTGAGAATTTCTTTAGTTCTAGTTTCTAAAAGAGTTTGCAGATTGTTCCGTTTTTGAAACAAGTCCTGCATTATGGGATTTTCATTGGTGAAACGACTGGATTCGGCGGCAATCATCGTTTCTACTTCTTGCAATTGCTGTAACAGATTTTGGCGCTCTGGATTTTGGCTCAGATCAAGGACAACCAATGCTTCTGATGGTGAAAGCCCTAAAGTTGATTCTAGGTTTGATTTTAATGATCTTAATTCTTCCAGCTCTTCATCAATTTTCTGGATATCGAGTTGATTAGCTTGATAAGCCTCGTTGAGATTAGTGGCCTGTTGATTGGGGCTAATTATGTTATAGCGCTGTTGTAGGGTCCGCTGTTGTCCTTGCAAGGCGCGGATTTGGGTTTCTAAAATTGGAATTTGTTCATCAATAAAGCTCACACCAGCTTGTAAACTATTTTCCCGTTCCTGCAGACTATATTGTAAATATTGCTCGGCAGTTACCTTTAAAACAGTCTCCACCAAAACGGCATCATTGCCTTCATAGATTACTTCAAGGATTTTTGTATAGTCGAAGCGGCTATTTCCTTCTTGCACACGCTTGACAATTAAATTTTTCTGCAAATTTTGTAACATTGCTGCTTCTGGAATCTGGGGGAGAATATTATGAACTTCAGCGGCAATTTTTGACAACAGTACCGTACTTTTAAGGATTTTTAGTTGGGTGGGATAATCAAGGTTTAAAAGTTCTTGACTGGGTAAATCATTGCTACGGGTTAATACAGAGGCATCTGTTAGCTTTTCTGCTGATGTAACTGGTTCAATTAAGATTTCAAAGCGGCCCACATAGGTGGAGGGGTCCTGGGTACTCAGATAAGAAGTAACCACTAAGCCAGCCCCGGCAAAAGCGACAATGATAAACCACTTTCGCAAAACAAGGTTGAGATAAACCCGCACCAAATTTTTCGAAGTTGCTGGGGGTGAGACTGCCTCAATCTCTGCTTCTTCTGTTGCTAAAAATTCTTCTGCTTCATCGTGAGCCATGGAATATTCGGGCGCTTTGAGAGATCTTTATGGGAGCGGAGACTCGAAGCTGAACGGTGATCTTAGTGGCGATCAGCGGCACACTCAGAGTATAGCAAGGAACTAAATGGCCTAATTTTCTTAAGTTAAACACCGGTCAAGCACGAAGTTAGACGGCGCCCAGTAATCATAGCAATGCGGACGTTAAGACCGAGCTAATCCAACCTATTCTCAGTGCCATGGTGGCGATCGCCAAACTTAGTGCTTCCCAACCTGGGAGGGTGAAAACCTTGTCAGAACATCCTTTCCCCTATCCTCAGCAAGTTACTTTACCCAGTTGGCAGTTGAAAAACTCAAAAACGGCGATCGTTGCTGGCAAGTCCCCTGGTCAACGCTATATCTTGCAAAAAGGGGATATAACTGCCACCATCACCGCTTGCCTCAATCCGAATGCCCCCAGTACCCTCACAGAGCAACAATTTATCAGCAATAAATATCGCCATAACCTTCATTTTTTTGCCTGGTTAGCTGGACAAAAAGATTTAACGGATAGCAGTTGTTTATGGACCCTCATCTCCGCCCCGATCGCCCCGGATGCAACTCCGGATGAGATTACTCAAACCTTTCAACAATTGGAAACGGCCTGGGTAGAGTGGTATCAATGGTGGCAACTCCACTAAACTCCCCAAGCAACCACCTCCATAGTTAACCTCCACTAACCACCATGGAAGATTTAGGAATTGTCGTTATTGGGCGCAACGAAGGCGATCGCCTCAAGGACTGTCTGCGATCGGTGGTAGAAGCTGGCCTGGTTATTTATGTTGATTCCGGCTCCACCGATAACAGTATTGAATTTGCAGAATCTCTCGATGTTGTGGTTGTCCGTCTTGATTTAGCGCAACCCTTCACTGCCGCCCGGGCCCGCAATGCTGGCTTGGCCAAATTATTAGAACTACAGCGAAGTACCAAATATGTACAGTTTGTTGATGGTGATTGTGAAGTTATTACCAATTGGTTAGCAACAGCCTATCAGTTTTTAGAAGAGAATAGGGCGATCGCCGTGGTTTGTGGTCGGCGCAGGGAACGCTACCCGGAGCAATCAATTTATAATCAGCTCTGCGATCTGGAATGGGATACGCCTGTGGGTCAGACGAAAGCCTGCGGCGGAGATGCCATGGTGCGAGTGACAGCATTTCAAACGGTAGGGGGATTTAACGAGGGATTAATTGCTGGGGAAGAACCAGAACTCTGTGTACGTTTGCGACAACAGCAGTGGCAAATTTGGCGCTTGGATACCGAAATGACTTGGCATGATGCCAACATGTTGCATTGGCACCAGTGGTGGAAACGCCATGTTCGTGCTGGGTTCGCCTTTGCCGAAGGAGCGTGGCTCCATGGTCAACCACCAGAGAAGCATTGGGTTAAAGAAAGCCGCAGTATTTGGTTCTGGGCATTGATCATTCCAGTTGTCAGTCTGGGATCTAGTTGCCCCACTTTCGGTCTGAGCTTAGTTTTGCTGTTGGGTTACCCGTTGATTATCTATAAAACGGCACGGTATTTTCAGCAACAAGGATTATCCGCCCAGTTAGCCTGGCTCTATGCCACTTCCTGTCTGCTAGCCAAATTTCCCCAGTTCATTGGCCAACTGCGTTTTCACTGGCTCCGCCTCACCAAACAAACAGCGACGATTGTTGAATATAAAGCTCGATCATAAAGTTATACGGTGCGTAAACAAAACATAGACATGAGCTTAAACAGTCCTGCTCGAAGATGAAAGTGTCATCAAAAAAACACCGGGGCTAAGCAATGAATTCCATCACGCTTCTCAACACAACGATCCATAACTACTCCATGGTTGAGTTACTTGAAGATCTCAATAAGCGTGGTGGATTTGTGGTTACGCCAAATGTGGATCACATGGTTAAGTTGCAGGAAGATGCTGAGCTGCAAGAGGTTTACCAAGTGGCAGATTACCGAGTTTGTGATAGCAAAATCATTGAATACATTCTCAAACTGTTAGGTACACCGATTAAAGAGAAAATCTCTGGTTCTGACTTGTTTCCTGCTTTTTATGAATACAACAAAGACAATACTGATACCAAAATCTTTCTGCTCGGTGCTAAAGAAGGGGTAGCCGATCGCGCTCGCCAAAAAATCAATGAAAAAGTAGGCCGAGAGATGATTGTTGATTCCTATTCCCCTAGCTTCGGCTTTGAGCAAAATCCTGAAGAATGTGCCTACATTCTAGAGCGCATCAAACAATCCGGTGCCACCGTGTTAGCAGTGGGTCTTGGGGCTCCCAAGCAAGAAAAGTGGATTGCTAAATATCGTCATCAACTGCCCAATATCAAAATTTTTCTGGCGATCGGCGCTACCATCGACTTCGAAGCGGGTGAAAAAGCCCGTTCCCCCCAATGGATGAGCAAAGTCGGGTTGGAGTGGCTCCACCGCTTAGCCTCTGAACCTCAGCGGTTATGGAAGCGTTACTTGGTGGAAAGCCTACCGTTCTTTGCCTTGGTGTTACAGTACAAACTGCAAACCCTTCTGTCTGAGCCTGCTTATCCTCAGTTATCTACTGCTGATTCTCGGACCGTTTAGGTGTTTCGGGGTTGCCTAGCCAAAGAATGGGGAAATTTTGAGGGAAGATCGCCCTGTCCTATAGCGATTAGAGTGTTGGATAACTTAAACGATCTAACATTGCCACAGGTCTCGTTTCATTCTCCTCTCAGTTCTCAGCTTGCCGCTATGCTCATCACCGTTTTCATTTCGGCGATCGCCGTTGTTGTCCTTGTGCCCAGTGCCATTCTGTTGTTGGAGTGTGGTGCAGCTTGTTTAGCTCCCTCGGAAAGAACTCAGGCGGTTCCAGGTAATCAAGCCAGAACGCCAGCGGGATTGCGGGTTGCGGTGTTGGTTCCTGCCCACAACGAAGCCCAGGTCATTGCGGAAACATTGCAAAGTATTCAGCCCCAGCTTACTCCCGCAGATACCTTACTGGTGGTAGCGGACAATTGCACCGATACCACGGCTATTATTGCCGAAAGAGAAGGGGCTACAGTGATTGAAAGAATTGATCAAGAAAAGCGGGGCAAAGGCTATGCGTTGGATTATGGGGTGCAGTACCTAGCCCAACACAGGGAACCGGACATTGTTATTCTTATGGATGCAGATTGTTACGTTCATCCAAACTGTATTGAACAACTAACCACCATGGCGGCGCAACGACAGCGACCGATTCAAAGCTGTTATGTCATGGCTACACCCGCAGAACCCAGCATTAAGGATCGACTTTCCGCCTTTGCTTTTTTGGTAAAAAATTGGGTACGGCCCCTCGGATTAAGTCAACTGGGTGCCCCCTGCCTCCTCACAGGCACTGGCATGGCTTTCCCCTGGACGATTCTCAAGAATGCCCCCCTGGCCAGCGATAATATTGTCGAAGATATGCAGTTGGGACTGGATTTGGCGATCGCTGGTTATGCCCCCCTGTTTTGTCCCATGGCCCTGGTTACGGGGTTACTTCCTAAAGCCCAGGACACCGCTATACAACAAAGAACCCGCTGGGAACACGGACATTTAAAAACTTTTATTAGCCAAGCTCCTCGGTTGCTGAAAGCCGCTATTGGGCAAGTTCGTCTGGATCTCCTGGCTCTGGTGGGAGAATTGAGCATTCCGCCCATCTCTTTCCTAGTTTTACTCTGGTTAACTTACGCTTTCGTCAGTTTACTAGCAAGTTTGGCAAGTGACAGTTATCTGCCCCTTTTATTAGCGACCATCGCTGGGGCCATGTTGGGAATGGCAATTTTGCTGGCTTGGATGAAGGCAGCCCAGGAAATACTGCCCTTTACCACCCTGTTAATGACCCCTCTATACCTATTGTGGAAAATTCCTCTTTATTTCAACTTTTTCAGGAAACCCCAAACCAACTGGAATAAAACAAAACGGGACACGGCGATCGGAAAACGGGATACTTAAAATAAACCCAGTTGGAACTAGGTTTATGTTAAAGAAATACAGAATGGCTAAAATGGCCCAACGGGCACTGTCTTCTTAAGGAGTGAGGTGATGAAAACCTCTACACGTCAGGATTTCTGAAATTTGAACAGGGCGGTCAATAAATCCCATAGCCATGGCCGGAGTGGTATTTTTCCTCAGACTTCCATAGGGACGAGTTCAATTGTGAAGCAACCTCTGGACATTAAGGGCTCTCTGCAACCCCTCCAGTTCCTTGGCATAGTGGTTTTGTCGCCGTTGTAGGGCACTATTCAATGCTTCTAAATGATTGGTATGTACTGCTGACGATGGGCTAATTGGCATAAATTGTCCAACCTTCCGACTGTTCGGGGGGGGGAAGCTTCTCACCCACTCGGGTGTAGAGTTCATCTTCTTATTCTCAGTATCCCAAGACGGCATTTGCGTTGATATCTATGCAATTGTCTGTTTAACGTTTCTGGACCTGTACCTAAAACCCCATTACTTTTCTCACGGACCCCTAGAATCGAAGAGATTTTTGGCACGATTGCGGTGCTACTTTGAGACAAACCTACCTAGCAAGCGCCACTACGTTTTGAAAAAACGACTTGGATGGTTTTCAAAATTAGTTTGATGTCATAGCCCAAGCTCCAGCGTTTCTGATAGTTAAGATCCATTTCCACAACTTGATCGAAGTTTAAGACTGTAGAGCGACCATTAACTTGCCATTCTCCGGTTAAGCCGGGTTTCACTTCTAAGCGATTGCTCTGGTGGGAGTTATACTGGGCAACTTCATCCAAAGTGGGGGGACGGGTGCCGACTAAGCTCATCTCGCCGATTAAAACATTCCAGAACTGAGCAAATTCATCGAGGCTAGTTTTGCGGAGAAATTTGCCGACTTTGGTAATGCGGGGGTCGTTGGTATTTTTAAAGAAAGCACCATCAATTTCATTCTCAACTTGATGCTTCAGGGCTTCAGCGTTGGTTACCATGGAGCGAAATTTCCAGATTTTGAATTGTTGACCCTTATAACCACAGCGGGTTTGGCTAAACAGTACCGGACCAGGGCTATCTAATTTAATGGCGATCGCCAGGGGAATAAAGAGGACGGAGGTAATGGTCAACCCCACCAATGCACCGACAATGTCTAATAACCGTTTCCCTTTGGAAATGACAGAAGGATGAACCTGTTGATCAAAAGCTACATCGACATTATCGCCAAAGACTTGATTGGTTGTTTCAGTAAAGGTGAAATATTGATCAATTCCTGCTAGAGTCAGCACCTGTTTCAGTTGCGGGCGTAAACTCCACCCCAATAATTCAACCCCTTTATCCTTTGCTTGTTGTGACAATTGGCGGAGGTAAACGATCGCCGCACTGTCCAACACACGGGTCTTAGCAAAATCGAACACCAGCCGACCCACTTGCGCCTCAGCCTCAAACCATTCAGCCAATTGGGACTGAATAAATGCAACTTCCTGTTGACAAAAGCTTTGGGGAACTTCAATCAGTTGAATAGTGCTAGCCATAGGTAATCACCAAGGAGTTAGAGAACAAAGGCAGTGTTTAGGTGAACTCGTGGTTGCCGTTTAACCGCCTATATCTACTGTCTCTCACCCATATTTACGTTTAGGCCTAAGCCAATGTCTAACTTCTTGAAAATGGGTTCCAAAAATTCTCTATCATTGTAAACATGGCAAAACGTTCCCTTAAAGCTTCACCAGATGGGCAAGCCCAAGCCAAGCAGGCGATGTTGTGCCGGGGCTGGACCCAGGAATATTTGGCGATCGAAGCGGGTTTATCCACCCGTAATTCCGTGTGGAAGTTTTTGACCGGTCGCCCGGTTGACCGCAATATTTTTATGGAAATCTGTTTTCAATTGGATTTAGACTGGCAAGACATTGCTGATCTACCAACGTTTCCGCTTGAAAAAGTTAAAGCAACGGAACCAGTCGACAGGCCAGTAACGGATGAATCCCTTAAGACTACCACGATCCCCGATGTCCCTGATTTAGCGATAATCAAAACAAAATTCAAAGTCCTAGTCGATACCTGGTGCAGTCGTCTTCCTTCCTATGTCGATAGTAACCAATCTCTTTTATTAACTGAAGTTTATGTAGATGTTCAAGTTTTTCCCTTTGCTCCCGATCAACAATGGTTAGCTCAACAAAATTCACTAACGGGTTTGCGGGCTAATACTTTCAGCAATCAACGTTTAGCTCCAACTTCTAAACGGGAGCAGTCAGTCTCCGCCCTAGAGTCGGTATTACAGCATAATCATGTTATGGTCTTGGGCAAGCCTGGGACGGGAAAAACCCTCTTTTTAAAGTATTTGGCTTTGCAATGTTATGGGCAAAGTGCGGGCTTTGACCTGTTACCCATTTTTGTTTCTTTACGCAGTTTTGTAGAGTTCATAGAAGCCTATGAAAATGCTGATTTATTCAGTTATCTAGAGCACATTCTGAGGCAAGCAGCTTTATCTGAAGCAGAGGTTGACTACCTTTTTGAACAGCATAAGCTCCTGCTCTTGCTCAATGCTTTTGATGAAGTTTCCGTAGAAAAAGCTGATTTTGTATATCAAAAAATTTATCAATTTACCGAAAAATATCATCAAAATAAAATCATTATTAGTTGTCGCTCCGCCTCTCAAAACTATTATTTTCAAGGGTTTACCCATTTGGAATTGGCTGGATTTAGTTCCCCACAGATTCAACAATTTACTCAACGGTGGTTTAGCGCTACTTTACAGGATTCCGAGCAGGGGGAGCAAAAAGCAGCTCAATTTTTAGAAACCCTGAGTCGCCAGGATAATCAGGCTATTCAGGAGTTGGCCCATACCCCCATTTTATTAGCCTTGCTTTGTTCGGTTTTTCTGGCTCGTTCCGAATTTCCCAATAAACGCTCCCGCCTTTATCAGGAAGCATTAGCAATTTTATTAACTCGCTGGGATCAAACCAGAGGCATTAAACGTGATCAGATTTATGAAAATTTAACGTTATTGGATAAGTTGAAATTGTTAAGTACCATTGCGGCGATCGCCTTTGAGCAAGGGCAGTATTTAATTGAACAAGAGGAGCTATTACAAATTATTTTAGATTTTTTAAGTACCCTACCGAATGCTGATGATGATTTGGACGCATTATGGTTGAATAGTGAAACCTTGCTCAAAGAAATGGAAATTCAGCAGGGGATTATCGTACAAATGGCCAAAGGGGTTTATGCCTTTTCCCATTTAACCTTTCAAGAGTATTTAACTGCTCGCAAAATTGTAGTGGATTCCACCAGCGAGTTTCCCACCCTATCGTTACAGGAATTAGCGGATCATGTGATGATGCCCCAGTGGCGGGAAGTGATTTTATTAACCGTGGAAATGTTACCCGATCCAGTAAAACTACTCCGCTTAATCCAATCGCAAATTGATGGTCTGTTGCGAAATGATGTTGGACTACAGCAATTTTTGCAGCATGTGGCGACTAAAGCGGAATCCCTAGATGTTCCTTACCTATCTGCGGCTGTTCGGGCATTTTATCTCGGTTTGTTTTGCGGGAGAGAGTTGAATTTAGCGTCTGCCCTTGACCCTAAAATTGTGGGAGATTTAGCTCCCGATATGGCCTTAGATTTGGCCCTATTGCGGGTTTTACATTTAGGGGAAAGGTTAATTGAGCAACCGACCCTAGAAAAATTATTAGAGCTTGGGTTTGGGTTGGATTTAGAAAATCGTTTTACGTTAACAGCGCCGTTGTTGGGCTCGCTCCATCGTCTCAAACAACGCTTACCCGCATCAAGCCAAGATTTAGATACACAATTAACCTGGTGGCAACAAGAGGGCCATGGTTGGTGTGAGGCTTGGCGACAAATGCTGATAGAACAACGAGGATTTGGGCAACCCTGGCAATTGACTGGCTCCCAACAGGAGAAACTAGAGGATTACTATCAAGGAAATTTGTTTTTGTTGGAATGTCTGGAGCAGGTAACAACCCGTTACCGTAAGGCGATCGCCGCCCAGTTACTACTACCCCATGACCAGGGCGAAAAGGTTAGCTAAATCCTGACATCTCCCTTGGACAAAACTGTCCCATTCCCCGGTAAATTGACGATACAGACCTAGCCAACCGAGGGGTTTGGATGAGGAACCGATGGGGATCAGTAACAATGCGGTAGTCTGGAGATCTTTGAGTTTTGTTTTACTCGCTGGGGACAGGGAACTTTGGGGAATATCGGCGATCGCCAAAATTTCCCCCGATGGCAACAATTGATTTAACCCTAGATCCAATAAAGAATAATTCAGGGCCGAAGGGGAGTTAGCCGCCACGGATTCTAACTGGGGAGTCAAATCTGCACCGTAAACCACGAAACGATCAATACCTAAACCTTCCCGCAATGGTTCTAACCCAGAAACCAGATCCGTCGTTAACGATTTCACTGCTGCCAATTGAGCTAACAATTCACTCCAATCCTCCTGCCAGATTAGTTGACGGTCTAATTGTTGCTGTTGAATCGCCCCCTGTTTCAAAGACTGGGAAGCGGAGAGCAGATATCGCACCCGTTGTTTCAGCACTGACCAGTGAATCGGTTTAGTAATGTAATCCGTTGCCCCTGCGGTAAAAGCCTGTTCAATGGACTCACGATCGTCGAGAAAGGTAATCATCAAAATGGGGATGTTTAGGCTTTGGGGAAACTGTCGCAATTGCTGACAACAGGTAAAGCCATCCATTTCTGGCATCATGGCATCCAAAATCACCAAATCCGGCTGTAACCGTTGGTATTTCGCCAGACATTCCTGCCCATTGACGGCTTCTTCAATGACATAACCATCCGCCCGTAATGCCATCACTAACAGGGAACGCAACGAATTATCATCGTCGGTAACTAATATTAGGGGGGATCGCTGTTCATCAACCGTCGGAGAAGTCTCAGTCATCGTCAATTTGGATTTAGTTGCAATGCCAATGCTTGACTCACTTTCTCATATTCCTTCTCTAACTGGATATATTGTCCATCAACCCCCGATAACATGCCAGAGCGAGCCAAATTTTCAAGCTGCTTACACTGTTTGGCAAATTCCACTGCCCCTAAATTAGCACTGCTTGACCCCAGACTATGGGCTGTAGCTCGCACTGTATCAATCTCCTGGGCGGCGATCGCCGTTTTGAGTTTTTCTAGCAAAGAGGGGGTTGTGTGTAAATAATCCCCAATAATAACCTGCAAAAAGGTTGCTCCGTCTGGCCCTGCCATCTCACGAATCCCCGTCAAAATGGATAGATCCAAGACTAGGTTCTCTTCTAGCTGATCAGCCTTCAAAACCTCAGGAACGGGATTTACTAGTCCCACATTCACCACTGGTTCCGACAAGGGTGCTGGCTTATTTTTTGTTAACGATAAAACTGAGAAATCGATCCGCTGTAGGGCATCAAGTAAATCATTTTCCCGAATTGGCTTGGTGATATAGTCATTCATCCCGGCGGCCAAACAAGTTTCTCGATCGCCCTGCATGGCATAGGCCGTCACCGCAATAATCCAAGGTTGCTCATCGGCGGGAAAGTCTTGACGAATGGCTTTGGTGGCACTTAAACCATCCATTTCCGGCATTTCCACATCCATGAGAATGACATCGTAGGAGGCTTGGTGAAGCACTTGTAATGCTTCTAACCCATTGCCAGCAATATCGGGGCGATAACCTAGTTTTTCTAACATCAACAATGCCACCCGTTGATTGATATTGTTATCTTCCACCAACAAAATTCTTAACGGGCTGAGGGTTTTTATTCTTGCTTCTCGCTCTTGGGGGGAACAAGTTCGTTTGACCGCCTCGGTTATACCGGATCTCCAATCACCGTTAAATAGAGAGTTGTCTGTCTCATCAGCCTTAAAGACTTCACAAAGCACCTCATATACCAGCGATTTTTTTATGGGACTGGATAGACAAGCGGCAATACTAATATCGGTGCGGGCGCTTAACTCAGCTAAACTTGTTGGGGAGGGCGTTAAGATGACCAGGGGCAACGATTCCCCCGTTGGTAGTGTCCGTAGGGCTTCCGCTAGTTGTAACCCATCTACTTCCTCCATTTGTAGATCGATAATCGCCAGATCAAAACATTCTCCTTGACGCAACCAACTAAACGCCTCCCAACCTGAAGTTGTTGCTTGAGCTTGCAGACCCCATGCTGTAACCAGTTGTTTTAACCCCTCACAACTTAACTGATTATCATCCACGATTAATAATCGTTTGCCTGCTAGGGAGAGCTGACAAGACAGATCATTTGGTCTCCGTACAATAGTTGTACTTTGAGCTGTGATCGTAAAGTAAAATGTTGCGCCTGTTGACTCCAGTGGGTTATTTTTCGATGTCTTTGCCCAGTCAACAGGGGGATTTCCGGCGATCTCCCCATAACTCTCTACCCAAATTTGCCCCCCCATCATTTCCGTGAGTCGTTTGCAAATGGCCAGTCCTAAACCCGTGCCCCCATATTTACGGGCGATCGATGTATTCACCTGGCTGAAGGATTTAAATAATGCCGATTGTTGATCGGGAGAAATGCCAATGCCCGTATCTTTAATCGAAAACTGAATAGTATATTTATTCTGTTGCTGGTTTGCCACAGTGGCAGAAACCCTTACCTGGATTGATCCACTTGTAGTAAATTTAACCGCATTAGCTAGAATGTTAACCAATACCTGTCGCACCCGTGTTAAATCCCCCAATATCGCCATAGGTACCTGGGGCTCGATTTGATAAACCAAATCCAATTTTTTTGCAAAGGCTTGGGGCGCAACTAAATCCAGGCATTCTTCGACACATTGCTGAATTTCAAAGGGATGGATTTCTAACTTAAATTGTCCCGACTCAATTTTAGAAAAGTCAAGAATATCGTTAATTAAACTAAGTAAGGCTTCGCCACTACTGCGGATGGTTTCGGTAAATTGTTGCTGTTGGGTATTTAGATGCGTATCTAGCAATAACCCGGTCATGCCAATCACTGCATTCATGGGGGTGCGAATTTCGTGACTCATGGTGGCCAGAAAATCACTTTTGGCTCGGTTGGCATCTTCTGCGGCTTTTGTGGCCGTCATTAAAGCTTTATTTTGCTCTATTAATTGTTGACGAATTTCCCTTTCTTGTTCTAATAATTTGGCTTGAGCTAGGGCAATTCCTACTTGATCTGCCACAGCTTTTACTAACTCCACTTCTTCAGTGTTCCAAGAACGGCTTCTATCACATTGATGAAGAATTAAAAGACCATTTGTTTTATCTTGATAAGAAGTACGAATAATCAGGAGAGAATATACTTGCAGTTGATTATAGAAATCTTGTAACGGGACTGCTGTTGGTACCATTTTTAGATTGTCAACTTGTACGGCATCATCTTGATTTAAAGCTCGCAATAGGTGGGGATTGTCGGCGATCAGTAGATTAAGATCGAGCATGGAAGTCATACCCGGAATGAGATATTCAGCCACACAAGTTAGATGGGGCTGGGGCATATCTGAATAGAGATGGACAATACAACGACTAACCTGTAATGTTTGTCCTAAACGACTGACAGCAACTTGAAAAATTTTTACAGGATCGAGGCTTTGCCGAATTTCCTCAGTAATTTCTTTGAGCAGTAACGTGCGCTGATATTGTTTCCGCAGGGAGACTTCTGCTTGCTTCTGAGGGGTAATATTTCGATAGAGCCATAGGCGGCCATCGTGATGGTTCCCCACCTCAATGGGGACATAGTCACGGGCAAAGGTGCGTCCATCTTTTAATCTCAATTCTTCGTTAGTGACGATTTGCCGGTTCTGTAAAATGTTATCAATGCCTATGATAAATGCCTCTGGATCTTCAAAGAGGATTTTGGCAAACTGGGCTGATTGTCGGCAATCGAATCCAATCAGTTTTTCCGGAGGAACGTCAATGCCAAAGAGGTCACAGAATACTTGATTAACTAAGACAATTTTGCCATTTTCATTTTCGACTAATACCCCTGCTTGCAAGTTTTGGATCAGGGCTTCCAGTCGTGAAGTGGTCGCTTTTAGAGCAATTTCTGTCTTTTTTCGTTCCCTTAATTCTTGTTCTAATTTATTATTAATTAAGCTAACTGCTTGGGTCCGTTCTAATACTCTTTTTTCTAAATTTTCATTTAACTGTTGAAGTGTTTGCTCCTGAAGATGGCGATCACTAATATCCCGAATAACTAATACCGCTCCTTGGGCATTCATTAGTGGAGATGTCATAATTTCTAAATGTAACCATTTCCCATTTTGGTTAAATTCATAGTGATCAGTAAATTTCTGCTGGGTCGCCACAATGATGGTGAAGGGATGGTGGCTAACTTCAAGAGGTTGACTATTTCTGTGTAGTGGCAAAAGTTCTACTAAGTTTTTGCCAAGAATTAAAATATGTAGTTTTCCCATTAGGTGATCGAACGCCGTGTTGCACCATTGAATTTGACCAGTGCCATCCGTCCAAACAATTGCCTCATCCACAGTGCCCAGGGCAATGTCCATCTTGGCTAATGTGGATTGCAATTCTTCGATTTTAGTAATTAAGGTTCCCGAATTAATCACATTAAATGAGGGGTGGGGAAAGTGGGGAAGAGAAAGTTAAATAGTCCTTTCTTCATTTTCTTCTGTTATTAAAGGACGTAGAGTTGCGGCAAATATCCACTGTTCGCCTTGCTTTTCCACAATAATAAAATGCTCAGAGTCAACTTCTTGCTGATCTTTGGTAACAACTTTAAGTTGTAGCGGATGATTCAAAATTGTTGATATGCTCGTTGTATTAAAGCGAGCAAAGCCCAAGTGGTGGGAATCTTGAAAATAGCTCGGTAAAATAAGTGTTAACGGTTGCCCAACCAGATCCGCCGCAGACCAACCATAGGTTTCTTCAAATGCGGTGTTTATGCGGATTACAATGCCTAAATGATCAGTAGCAATCAATGGCAGTTCTGTACTGTCTCCAGGACTGGTCAGGGTTATCATTAGTTTACCCAGTTGTAAGAGAATAAATCTAATAACAAATATAGTTGACTCCAGAGAATGTTGAAAACCTGGCTGACTGACAAAACTAATCGACAGGATAGCAATAAATATTGATTTTAAACTCAATACTATAAATGCGCTGGTGATGCAATTTGCGAGAAGCCATAGCAGGTTGGGGATCTAGAGCATGGGTAAAACGGACATGACGAATGAGTGTCCAGCCTTGCTCTAATGAAGTTTTGAGCCAATCCCAGCCGATGCGAAAGTAACTATTGCCGCGAAACCAATGGGGAGCGACCCAACGATGCTTGCCGGTGGCAAAGACCTCTACCCCTTGGGCAGTGGCATAGAGGGTGGCAAGTGCCAGAAGGAAGAAAAGGCGAGAAAGAGCGCAAACGAAACGAATTTCAGATTTCTGTAGATTCCAACCGTTGGATTGGTCATCAAGAAAAGCCTCTTCGATATCAAAACGCAAGCCATATTCTTGGATGGTGTGCAGACAAGTAGGTTCATCACTGAACAATAGCCCAAAACTCCCCATTGACGTTGTTGCAGCCAAAAGCCACATGGACTGGGCCATAGTAGTCACCTTTATGGAGCCTAACGTTGTGCCAGCAAAATGCCTCCCCACGCTGAAGGTGAATGTCTTTAAATTGACACCATCCATGGCCAGCCCGCCAAATCCAAGTATTTCGCTTGAGCCGAATTCGGTAATGCCACCCCAAATGGGTCGTGACAGCGGTCATCGCATCGGTGTGAATAAAACCCCGGTCGGCGAGCAGGACTACCTTCACTCCTTGGGACAATCGGTTGGCGGCTTGATAGAGCATCTCCCAATACTGACGGAAAGCAATGGAGGCACTGCGGTGTTTGAGTACCCGCCAAACCACGGGCAATGCCCGACCTCGGTAGACAACCGCTAGGCGTACCAAGCAATACTCGTCCCAAAACAGCGAAGTGTCTAAGCTTAGGTACAAAATCTCTTCCTGCCAATCCGCCAATGCTGCCTGAATCAGTGACTTGTATAGGCGGTGCACGTTCAGACGACTATTGTGTAGCCAACGACTCAAACGCCGTTGTTTACTTTGGGCCTGCACCCCTCGACACGGAATATAGGGTAACCACAGCGTTAGGCTAACTTCCCCTCGCTGAAGCAAGGCTATCACCATCCACAGACAGGTCGTTAAATGACCTCGATGTGCCCAGGGCACGGATTGACCAAGCAAGGCGTTCAAGGCATTGTAGAGGGGGGAGTTTTTCCACAGTGTTCACGCTTTTGAGTGGTATCTAAGGTTAGAACGCTGGCTCCCCCTTCTTCCATACAGTACCCAAAACTACCTCACCACAAGGCATTCGGCTACTTCCAATCATCTTTTGTCAGTCAACCAGGGTTATCCGAGTGACGAAATTAATTCTTTGTATAACAAACAGTAGAACTTTTGCATGAGCACCAGCCCAACTTGGAATATATATACTCAAAAAGTAGCCGTCTTTCAGATTCTACAATAGCACTTAACAAATACTTTTTTCCTTTAATTATCTTAACAGCAATAACTGCCCTGGAGTCACATTCCCCCGTTGCCTGCGGTGGTAATAAAGATGACAGGGGGAGCATAAAGCCATCAAATTACTGGGGGAGTTATTACTTGGATCATAATCACAATGATGAACTGCCATCCTGAGCCGATACCGTTCCTCCTTTAATAACCCCTTCCCTTCCCCAGGCTTGAGGCATTGCACCCCGCACCGTTCACAGATCCAATTAACGGACTGCTTTTTGCTCAGGGCTAACTGGGGCCAGTCAGGAGAATACCGGTTATCTTTCATTCCAAACCCTTAGTAATTTTTTTAGTCATCACTTGAAACCCCTAGTAAAAAATTTTGGCACTTTGCCTGAACCCCTAGTGTTTTTTTAGGTCAAGGATGATGCTCAATGTAAAAATCCAGAGCCGCTTCAAAAACTTCCTTTAGGGATAGATCGTGCTTGGCGGCATACTGTTTGAGCTTACGGCGCATTTCTGGAGTTACCTTAAAATTAAGATTAACGAATTCGTTACTTCTTGCTTTCGTTATTTCTGGCTCTGGCACGGATTCTGCCTTAGCCGTGTCAAACACCTTACTGAGCCGTCCCATTGATGACCTCCATAATTTCCTTGCCGATGGTTTTGTAATCTTGCCAGGGGTAGTGATCTCGTCCCTTCATTTCCGCAGTGGTGACTCCCATATCAATGGCCTTAACCACCGAAGCAGAGCGTCGGATAAATCCCTTAAAAACTTCGATCTGATTTTCAGCAAGAACAGAGCGTAACTCATCTGCTGATTTACTAGGGTAAGGAGGGGCAATCGTAATCAAAACTCGGTAAACGGCACCGGGGAACAAATCATGAAACATCTGGAGCATGGGGTCAAGACTAATGGCATCCGGCACGCAGGGCAGAATTGTTAGATGGGCCTCTTGGCTAATTTCTTTGAGTTCATTACTATCGGGCCGGGCGGGGGTGTCCAAAACCAAAAAATCATTCCCGGCAATATGGGCTGGAGCAGACTTTTCATTTTTGACCTTAAATAAGGGTTGTTTTTCCCCACGGGCGGCCCATTTCTCCACCGAACGGTTAGGGTCAGAGTCGATTAGCAACACTTTTCCCTTGTCGGCTAAGTAACGGGCAATGTGAATCGAGGTGATGGTTTTCCCAACTCCCCCCTTGTAGCCAGTCACGGCGATTATCTTCATTTCGTGTTTTCTTGTTTTCGTTATTTATTGCTATGACCCTAGATTAAGCTATTTGTGCCCATATCAGAATTCTTTATTTCTTGATTTCTTTATTAAGAGTATTATCAACCAAGATATGTTCACAAGCTGGTGGCAATTCCGCCTCGTAATAAAGTAGGTAATCTTCCCAAGAGGCCAACTTGGCTAAGTCCCTAGGATTATTACGATCTCTGATTCTGGCTTGCCGAATTGAGGGTGGACAAAAAACATAATGAACTTGAACGGGAACTCCCAAACGAGTTGATAACTTATTAGCCCAATCTGGATCTTTGATTTCTTTGGTAAAAGGCCCTGTTATGACCACATCGTTCCAAAGCAAATTATCTTGGGCAATGTCAAATAACTGCTCGTAGATTGGATTCCGAAAATTGCTCTTGAAATAGAGACTGTCACGATCATTAGGATCTTGACCTGATAGTTGGAGGGCTAACCGGACAAGGCGTTCTGTTGCTGTATCAATATCAAGGAAAATAGCTTGCTTCAGTTTGGCTAGTTCTTTGCCATAGAAGGTTTTGCCGGCACCGGGACTGCCGCAGACAATATAGGCCGTTTTGAGCATGGGGAAAGTCTAGAGTGACCTCACTAATATATTTCTTTTTTTCGTTAATTCGTTCTTTCTGCCAAGTTTCTATCTTTGCTTTAAGTCTTGCTTTCGTTATTTCGTTAGTTAGTCTTGAGCAGGTTATTTCCCCGAAAAACAAGCTTTCCAGGAATTTCGATTTAACCTACTCCAACTTTTCTTTATTTCTTGATTTCGTTCATTCTTGATTAAAAGCCTACATAGCTGTCGGCATAAGACCAAGAGTCAACAAAAATTACTAGGGGTTAACTAACAAATCCGCACCAACTCGCCGGACGGGATTAATCGATCGCCGTTGTTGGGTTTAATTAGTCCGTCGCCTTGCCAAGATATTGCAGAATGAGGACTACATCCACTTTCTTTCTATCCCATTCCTCCACCACATCAAGCTTATCCTTCGGGATATAGGCAGAGCGTTTTACCCGTTTCCCCTTTACCTCCAGTTCGTAGTGATAGTAGTACTGCTCGTAGGATTTTTTGCCGGAGCGGGTCTGTTTTTCACAATAGTGCAGTCGGATATAACCACTACCCTGGCCTCGAGATCGCCGGGGGCGTACTTCCGGTAAGGGCCATCGAAGTTTTATTTTCACCCTGGGGCCAGTGATGCTGAAGGATGGCGTGACAGTCGGGGTCGATTTCAACAAACTGAGTTGTTTGTATTTTTCCTCTGGTTTGTTCTGCGGCCAGGGTGAATCCCCCACATCCGGCAAATAGGTCGAGGTGTTTAAGGGTTCCATGGCTAGAACTCCTCACAGTGGATAATTTGGTCAGTTTCGGAGCAGTATTTGTAATTTGGCGATGCCGAAGGCACACTGCGTGCCCGCCGAGCATAGTGAATTGCTTCCTCCCGTAGGGCCGGGTCGTAGAGCCATTGATTGAGACGTTCCAGTTCAGACTGGGGCTTAGGGCAAACCTCCCGCTTTCCACCAAAACTCTTGAATAAACCCTGCATCATTTGCCGGAATGCTTGGGCTTGCTCTGGGGCCACCGGCTCCGGTTCAGGCTGACGCTTAAACACCTTCAAGCGAGTACCATCGGGAAGGATGGTGTATTCCGGGCAGTTATCAGTGGGAGTAGATTCAGTTTCAGAATTTTTACTAGGAGATAAGTTTGCAACGGCTTCCGGTTCCTCGGTGGGACTTTCACTTTCCCAAGGGGAGGATTCACAGTCAGTGACCAGGGAACAGGTTTCAGTAGGGGCCAGCTCGGCTTCCTCAAGATTTTTATTAGAGGATAAGTCCGCCACCGGCTCTACACCTTCCAAACCCCTAGTAACCTCCTCCACACCAGGCACAAGCACCGGCGACTGAGTAGCAACCACCGCTACGGGATTAATTTCTGGGGGTAGAACCGCCGTCACTGCCCGTTGATGGGTGATTAGGTTCTGTTGCTGGTCTTCAGGGATTTGACAGCCGTTAGCGAGGCGCATTTGGGTATTTTCCACCCGATGAATGAACTCCTTCTGATACTGCTCCCACCGAATGGGCAAATTAGCCGGGTCTTTTCTGAAATGGGCCAACACATCCGCCTGCTTGTCGTGGAAGTCCCCTCCGTAACGCTTCTGCCAGTTCCTCGCCAACCAATCCCGGAAATTGGGGTCTAGCTTGCCCTCAATGCTCCAGGGGCCATCGGGGAGCCAATCAAAGCTCTGGTTCTTCTTGGTGCGCTTTTTAGTACGACCGGCGGCGGAATATTTTTCCTCTCCCTGACTTGTCGCTATGGCTGATGAGTTTTGACTAATTTCTGCCGTAGCTAGTTTTTCTGGGATTTTTGGCTTAATTCCAGATCGTCCATTTGTATTTATTGACCGGTCTGGAATTTTTTCTTTTTCCTCGCTCTGGCTGTCTGGAGAGTATGGGAAAGTCTGTAAGTCTGTATATAAGGAGGAGTCCCATTTTTGGAACTGGGGATTGCAATTTTGGGACTCGATTTCCAAGTTTGGGTCTTGAGTCCCATTTTTGGAACTGACGCAAAAGCCGACTATCCTGTGGCTAAATAGTAACCCTGCATCAACTAATTGATTTAGGGCACGATAGAAAGTAGTCTTGCCGATGCCCAGGACTTCCTTGGCCCTTTCCCAAGTGATCTGCACCTGGCGATCGCCAAAGGGGTCGAGTTCACAAACCCATAGCCAGAGCTTGTGGGCGGACTTTGGTAAATCGGCGGCGATTACCTCATGGATAGTTTCGGTTGTTAGCTTGTAGAATTGAGTCATAGTATTTGAAATTTTTTGGCGGTGGGTGGTTCAGACCCCTCGCCTTTTTTTATTTGGGTAGGGTGGATAAAGGATAAAAACTGTGGAAATAAGTTCCTAAATTGCAATTTGATTTTCAGCGTTGAGCTATTTTTGGCAAATTTGAGGTCTATTTGCGTGGATTTACGGAGATAAGGCGCTGATCTGATTGATGCAATTAGGTCTTGAAAGTGTATAGTTGCAGGTATAAAGATTTAGGGTAAATCTATGCTAAATAAATTAGATACTGTTTACCTGAACAGCTAGGGGAAGAACGTGCCTTGATATACAAAAACTCATAAATTCCATCAATCCCACTCATAGATGAATTTCTGGGGTATCTTTGGTTTTGTTGATGTTGGCTTAATGGTCTTGTTCTGTGAAATGGCGCTCCTCCATAAATTTTCTAGGCGGCGCGATGTTGAGTTTATGGAAATGCCACCGTAGGACTTGGGGAGTCCTGTTATCAGGACTTTGTCGATAAATAACTTGTACAATGGAGTCATAGAATTTTTTTGATTTGAACATTGAGCGAGAGACTGTGATGAGTTTCCCGCTTTTTTTATATGCTAGAGTGGATCCGCAGGGATAATAATATATTTTCCCATGTAAAACCACTTCCTAACTTTATATCAGAAGGTAACTATGGATGACAGGGATCTAGTAAAAATTTTTAAGGTCAAATTGAGTGAGCAAGGAATTCGGCAGACAGAAGTTTGTCAAGAAGCGGGTAAGCCCCAATCACATCTGTCAAAATTGTTATGCGGTGGTAAATCTCCGAATTTGCAGACACTTTTAGATTTCATTAATGCTACTGATAGACTTTATCCGGGGTTTGCTGATCAATATTGGCTAGCAGTGGCTGGTCGTCCCACTATCCGTACTTTGGTTGATTCAATGGATTCTACCGAATTGGCAGTGTTGCTAAAGGTAGTTGGTGATAGGGTGGCTGAGGCTAAGTTAAAGGCCCCTATGATGGAAGTTGCTTAAATTCGTTTGGATTTTGTCGTAATTCTCGCCTCAAGGCGACCCAATATCAAAAAAATTTGTAAGTTATCTAGCCTTTCCCGCCTTTCTCTTGAGCCATTCTTCCCGTGAGATAGTGCCAGGGGTTAGAACGGGTTGTTTTTCCTGCTGTTGCCGTTGTTCCATCTTGAGGGGTTGGGGTTTGTCTTTCCGCCACAGGTCGCGGCCCAGGCCAAACTTGGCGCAACATCTTCTCAGGGCCATGGCCTCCGCATTGGAGCTTGGATCGCCGTAGCTATTGCAATCAATCTCTTCCGTGCCGGTGGCCTGGCGGGTAATGCTCCGGTCTTCCCCGTGGATTGTGAGGGAGCCGGTGAGGGTGAGGCGATCGCCAATTTGTTGGGTGTCAATGATCAGGCATTCCCAACCTCCAAGGCCACATAATCAATCTGGTTTCCCTTGAGGAATTTTTGACTGATAAATTGGAAAGCAATAGGTTGCTGTAGGTTTTCCAGAATTCCGGTCAGGAGTAAGGTGCAGTTTACCCTTGCCCGGAAAAAGCATCGTACAATATTAATACAAGGGTCGGGCTTTAAGCGTGGTAAAGAATTTAATTACAAATAATTTTCTATGATTGTTGAACGGTGCTATTTTCCTCTACCAAAATACTTTTTCTGTGATGGTCCATCTTATGTCATCACTTCCTCTAGTTTTGGTGGCAGTTTATTAACCCCAGAAACCTTACCAGAGCTTCTACAAAATGGGGATGAAAAAGTTATTAATCAGCTTTTAGAAGAAGGAATTTGTTTACCATTATTCTTTCCTGGGGACTGTGCCTTAGATGGGGCAATTTTTATAGTAGGAGATTTAACCCCTATTGAAGAACAGGAATGGATTGGACGCATTCAAAGCAAGTTAAAAATTCCCTGTGGTAAATTATTAGTGGTTTGTGGAGGTGGTTCCCCAGAGGATTTTGAAGGAGTGATCGCTGGGAATGGTATCAATGATTATACTGACTATTTTTGTGTCTTGGATGTACCAAAAGGGGACTATTTAGTGGAAGTATTAGCCTATGTTTCGAGTATGAGTGTTGATTTTTATTTTGAAGAAAACGAACCCTTAACAGAATGGTTTTATCGCACTCGGCCAGGAGAGATTTTACCGCAATGGTTAGAAACTTTTCAATCCAAAGGTTATATTGGGGAACTAAGTGATCAACTTTTAACTTATATTGTACATCTAACTCCCTTGATTGATGAGCCATCTTTACTAACTCTTATATCTGAAATTGGTTGGTGTGGGGAATTTGAATTCCGTCGTCCAGAAATTTGTCCTAGGGGAATTCCTCGGAGCTATTATGCTTAACAAGCTAGGCAATTTAAGATAGTTATTTTGTATGAAAAAATTGGTGACTCTATCTTGATTTTTGATCTGACCTTTGGGATTAATCATCACTCTTAAATGAAGCTATCAATATGTTTAAATTTATAGGCATTGTATTGATTGGTGGATTGGCAGGCTATGCTCTTGGTGTTGCGGCTGGAATCTTCATTGTCAATAATTTCTCTACTAATGTTCAGGACAAGCCCTTGGAATTAGCAATGACCTCAATCTTTTTCTTTGGCCCAATGGGAGCTTTGATAGGATTGATTATTGCAGTTGTATATCAACTTTTACGTCGATATTTATGAGTGCTTTATATCCCTTATAAAAATTGGCTACAACATCCTCAATGCACGGTGGTAATCCACGGTGCCATTAAATATAGACCCCACAGAAAGCCGGGCTTTAGCTGGGCGGACTTTGCCTCCTATGGGTAACCAACAAGAACTTTTGGCGATCGGTAGGAGTTTCTAATTTCTCTGATTCAACGCCGGCACTGAGCGGACGCGGGTGATAAAGTTGTTTGCCCACCTGGCTTTGCCACTGCGCCCTAAGCGGGCTTATCAATGGTTAATCCAATTTCTTGACCATATGAGACTTCTAAAGTGTGTCCATCAGGATCATTGATAAAAGCCCAATAACCAACAGGATAGCCAGAATCTGTGGCATCTTTAGCTAATATTCCTTCCTGTCTAGCTTGTTCGCATAAGTAATCAACTTCGCTCTTGTCCTTGCAACCAATGCCTAAGTGAGCAAAAGGGCCTAGGATGGGTGTTGGATTTTCGTCTTGGACTAAGACTAAAACGAAAGGACGAATTTTATCAGACAGCCAAACAACTCGCTTTCCAGTATCTTTGTCTAATCTCTCATGTACTATGGACATGTTTGCATAGCGGTTGTAAAAACTAATGCTCAAGTCAATATTTTTTGCAAATAGAGCAATATGTGTAAAACCAAAGTCTTCTTTCATATTTTTTCCGAAATTAGCCTAACGATGAAGTTATAGTCACCGTCAATCCAGCTTGATTCCAAATTTTCTTGGTACTAACAGAATCATGTAGATGACAGGGATAATTAAGGATTATACAGAAACTTTTCGTATATCTATCTACTCCCAAAAACCTGTTAGGCAGATTGGGGTAGTGTACGAGCAAATCCAGCGTTAGGCGATCGCCGTTAAACCCCTAGTAATTGTTGCTGAAAGTTGGGGATTCATAGTTAGGATGGCCGGTCTGCTTGATGGTGATAGCACTTGATTGACAAAATAAGGCAGTAGCAGATGTTTTTAGGTCATCATCCATGGCTTTTTTCTGTCCACTGCATTTAAATTTGTTATGCGATATCCTCAATGACCTTATATTTGCTTTGCACCAAGCCGTTTTCAAACTGTCGCGTTTCAAGATGATGTAATCTGACATCGTGAGGAAGCGCACTGAAAAGTGGAATTCCTTCACCTATGAGAATTGGCACTTTAGTAATAATTAATTGCTGGATCAAGCCTTCACTAAGAAACCCTTGAATCGTCTTTCCGCCATCAATGTATAAATGCTGAAATCCACGTTTTGATAGACGACAAACTACTTCTCGCGGAGGCACGCTCATAGACTCAACTATTTTTGTAATGTCTTCAGGGATGTCAACTTTCCGACTACTTAGAACAAATACTGGCTTTTCACCATAAGGCCATGAATCGAAGGATAATGCCAACTCATAAGTATTCCGCCCCATGACAAGCGCATCTACTGAATCAATGAATTCCTGATACCCGTAGTCTTCACTGCTATCTGTGTCTCCTGCACTAGGCAGCCAATCAATACCACCATTGTTACGTGCGATGAAGCCATCAACACTTGTTGCAATATATACAGTAGCTTTCATGCTTTTCTCAATTATGCTATTGCCCCACAGCCATTGATTATACGGAAACTTAGCGATAAAGACCTATGGCGATCGCCCTTAGAATTTGGGTATGTTTGATAATCTGTGCAAATTTCTGGCCGAATCATTCTCCGAAGACTATGCCGCCTGGTTGCTGGGACGACCAATCAAATTGACCAAGCTCAGTCCGACGGAATTATCCCTGGAACCAATTCGCGCTGACTCCCTAATTTTGGAGCAATCGGAAGACTTGGTTTTACATCTGGAATTCCAAACCGAACCCGACCCCACCATGGGCTTTCGGATGTTGGACTATCGGGTAAGGGTTTACCGCCGTTTTCCCCAGAAGACGATGCACCAATTCGTTATCTATCTAAAACGTAGTAACAATGACTTGGTTTATCAGGATAGTTTCCAGTTGGGGGAGACTGTGCATCGTTATCAAGCGATTCGGCTTTGGGAGCAACCATCGGAGACATTTCTCCAAAGTCCAGGGCTATTGCCCCTAGCGGTATTGACGCAGACCTCTGACCCTACATTAAAATTGAGGGAAGTGGCGACTGCATTGGAACAGATTGAGGATAATCGAGTTAAGGCAAATCTCATGGCAGCAACTTCAGTTTTTGGAGGAATTCTGCTATCCCCTGAGATTATCAAAACGATTTTAAGGAGTGAAATCATGAAGGAATCCGCTGTCTATCAAGAAATTTTAGAGGAAGGGGAACAACGAGGCATACTCAAGGGCAAACTGGAGGGGAAATTGGAAACCATACCCCTGTTGAAAAAATTAGGTCTTACAATTGCCGAAATTGCCAAAGAATTAGATATTGATGTTGAACTGGTTAATCGGTTTGTTGCTAACCAGAACAATTAAGGGTTGAAATGGCCACTGGTTGGTGTGTGGTTTGGTGGATCTATGGCGATTGCATAGCAAATCTTTACAAGATCTCCTATTCTAAACATTAATTGAAGCAATGATGGCTGAAAAGTCTTGATGAAATTTTCCTTTCCTTGGCACTGGGGTAAATCCCATAAATTAAAGCCAGTAACTCATCCAATTCGGCATCTGCGTCCGATTCAGTCAGGGGATTCCAGGCAAAAAAAAATCCAACCAATGGTGACAGATTTATATCATTGGTTATTGGTGCTTTCCTGGCCAAAATTTTTAGCGACTATCGGGATTTTTTATTTCAGTTTAAATGTTTTTTTTGCCTTAATTTTTTCCTTAACTGGTGATAGTATTGCTAATGCCAAACCAGGATCATTTTTAGATTTATTTTTTTTTAGTATTCAAACCCTTTCGACAGTAGGCTATGGTGCTATGTATCCAAAAACTGTGGCCGCCCAAATCGTTGTCAGTGTAGAAATTTTTGTCGGACTGATAAGTCTAGCCATTTTAACAGGGTTAATGTTTTCACGTTTTGCTAAACCTACCTCTAGGGTCTTATTTAGCGAAGTCGCTGTGGTCTGTCCCTTTGAAGAAATCCCAACATTAATGTTTCGTGCTGCCAACCAACGAAATAATCGTATTTTAGAAGCCCAAATTAGAGTGAGTTTAGTTCAGGATGAACAAACCAAAGAAGGACATAAAATGCGCCGTTTTTATGATTTAAACTTATTACGCTCCCACACCCCGGTTTTTGGTTTGAGTTGGTTAATAATGCATCCGATAGACAGTAATAGCCCACTTTATGGATTTTCAGAAGTAAGCAATCAACAACAAAGGTTAGAACTTTGGATTAGTTTCACTGGTTTAGATGAAAGTTTTTCCCAAACTATTCACAGTCGTTATGCCTATGAGGGAGCAGATATTCGTTGGCAGTACCGTTTTGTGGATATTTTTCACCAAACCCCAGAAGGTAAATGGTTTATTAATATGGACAATTTTCATCAAATAGAACCTTATCACCCTAAATCCCCTGAAAATTCCTAGATCTACTTTTAGTTTATTTGGCAATGAGTTCGGCATAGTTTAAAAGGTAATATTTTTACTCAATGCGCTGATCAAAACCAAAACAATAAATTAGCCTGCATATATGCATCACCCTATTTCCTCTGTTGTCTTGCCCTCACTCGGAGGCCGCTATTCAGTAGCGTGAGGAGGCAGTTAGGGGTCACAAATTCGCCCAGTTCTAACTAATAAAGACCACCTGTGATGTACAGCGTTTCGCCAGTGATCCAGGCTGAATCGGAAGACGCCAAGAAGACGACAGCAGGGGCGATGTCATGCGGCTGTCCGATTCGACCGAGAGGAGTTATCGCTTCAACCTGTCGGCGACCTTCGCTTTCGGTAATTCCTGCTGTACGAGCACCTTCTGTTTCTACCATGCCAGGATTGATGGAGTTAACGCGAATATTGCGTGAACCCAACTCTTTGGCGAGTGACTTTGTAATGGCATCGACTGCCGCTTTGGTTGCGTTATAGACCAAGCTGTTTGCCGGTGTCAGAGTGCTAACAATTGAACTAATGTTGATAATGCTACCGCCCTCTTCACCAAAGGACTTTACTGCCTGTTGCGAGGTCAAAAGCAAACCCAGCACATTCAGATCAAATTGCTTGTAGAAATGCTCTTCTGTGATGCCTTCAAGCGGAGAAAATTCGTAGATGCCTGCATTATTGACCAGGATATCGAGCTTGCCAAAGGCTTGTTTCGTCTCAGCAAAAAGCTGTTGAATCTCTGCCTTTTTAGCAACATTTGCCTGCACGGCGATCGCCTTTCCACCCGTGCTGACAATCTCGTCAACCACGCGATCGGCTCCTTCTTTGCTAGATGCGTAGTTGACGACCACGGCTGCACCTTCGCCTGCTAGATGTTTAGCGATCTCGGCACCGATTCCTTTAGATGCCCCTGTGACGACTGCAACTTTTCCGTCCAGTTTTTTCACGATTGTAAGTGTTGTGTGTATTGAGTTTGAACGGTCTACCCGAAACGGATACAAACTGACGAGAATCATCCATTCGGGATCTTTGACATTAATTTTTTACATAAGTGCTTTAGCATCAGGATTCAACGAATTCTAGCAGGTCGGCATTGAGCTGTTCCTTACTTGTGTCACCTAGGCTGTGCGATCCACCGGGATAGATCTTTAAGATTGAATTCTTGACAAGCTTCGCAGACAGGAGAGCAGAAGCACCTATCGGTACGATCTGATCGTCGTCGCCATGAATAATCAGCGTTGGCACATCGAACTTCTTCAAATCCTCAGTGAAATCTGTTTCCGAAAATGCCTTGATGCAATCATAGGCGTTTTTGTGTCCAGCCATCATGCCTTGCATCCACCATGAGTAGATCAGTCCTTGGGAGACTTTAGCACCAGGTCGATTGAAACCAAAGAATGGACCACTTGCTATATCCAGAAAGAACTGCGAGCGGTCAGCCAAAAATGCGGCGCGAAATCCATCAAAGACCTCAATGGGAAGCCCCCCCGGATTTGCCTCCGTTTTGAGCATGAGCGGCGGCACTGCACCCATCAACACCGCCTTGGATACTCGTTGAGTGCCGTGTCGTCCGATAAAACGCGCCACTTCTCCACCACCCGTCGAGTGACCGATCATCACCACATCCTTTAGATCTAGAGCCTCGAAGAGTTCTGCTAAATCGTCAGCATAGGTGTCCATATCATTGCCATTCCATGGTTGGCTTGATCGTCCATGACCACGACGATCATGTGCAATACAGCGGTAGCCATGGGAGGCAAGAAAAAACATCTGCGATTCCCAAGCGTCCGCACTCAAGGGCCAGCCGTGGCTGAACGTGATCGGTTGCCCAGAACCCCAGTCTTTGTAGTAAATTTCCGTACCGTCTTTGGTAGTGATGGTGCTCATGTTTCCCTTTCCTTGGTTGTGCTACGTAATGAAGAAATGCTTGTGAGCTTGATTTATGGGTTTTTGATGCGTTCGTGGATTAACTTTTGTTTAGCGTGATCGCTCTTTTCTTTGTGTATATAATAAGCTGACTTGATACAAAACCCTAACAATAAAAGTTAATCTTAATGTTTTACTTGCCATGAATACTGAACCAGGCTAACTATTGATTATACGGAAACTTTCCGTATAACACCCTTTAAAGTAACGATGTGTGGAAATTTTTGGCATATTACCCCATTTAAGTCTGATCGCCAATCAACCTCTACTTATTCTACTTATTCCTTTTTCGCCAATCTCAAGGGCGTTCTGCATTGCCATTCGCTCAAATCCCCGCTTTTTTGGGCATCATCGTTAAACCTCTAGAAAATTTGGCGATCGCCTACAACATCCTCAATGCACGGTGGTAATCCACGGTGCCATCAAACATAGACCCCACAGAAAGCCGGGCTTTAGCTGGGCGGACTTTGCCTCCTATCAGTAACCAGCAAAAACTTTTGGCGATCGGTAGAAGTTCTTAGTTTCTCTGACTTAATGCTGTGTTCATCAGCTTGTCCGGTGTAATACTTTGATAGTGATTGATTTTAACAGCATTGTAAAATCATCCAAGAATTAGAGAAATTGCAATTTTTTGATTCGCTTTCTTTGACCCAAAAATAAAGCATTCCCATATCACCCCACATAACATCAATATCATCATCAGAATCAAATTGAAAAACTAGCCGCCAGTCATTTACTTGCTCTCGGAGCTGCTTAGCTTCTTCCGAGTTATAATCTTCAGGGTAAGCATAATTTATCCCACTGCTTATAAGCTGACATTCTTTTTCCATGTCATCGTTTTGAATTGGTCTTGGGTATCCCCCAATTTGATGAAGTGTTTTGTTTCTATAATATTCATCAATGAAATCGTAATATTGTTCTTTGTCAATTTCAGATAGTTCACCTTCCTCAAAATTTATTCTTTGTCCATCTGGATAGCTCATAAATTTCTCTGAAACAACATATTTAATAGATGAAGCTATATGCTCTTTATGTAGGTCGGAGGGTAATTCTTGAAAATGCAATTCCTCGGAACCATTTTCGTATAAAATAGCCCATCCTCCTCTGTCTTCTGGAGCGAATCCCCATGGCCACTCATAGAAATCATAAAAAAATAGTAAACGCCCGCTGTTTGGCAACCACTCTATAGCCTGTTCATTATTTATTTCACTTAAGTCTAGTTGAGCGATAAATCCGAGAGGTTTATCATTCTTTCTGGGCCAATTGATAGATGAACTGACTAACGGTTTACCCCCAAGGAAACTAGCTGATTCTATTTCTGAGGTAACGAGTCTTAGGCAGTTTTTTCCTAATTTGAAAAATTTCTCATTCATTGTTAATTCGTTGCTATGAGTGGTTAACTAATGAATATAGCGTCCATGCAATGTATCCACCTTATTTTGTTGGAATATTACCGCAGATTCTTAGCAATAGTGCGAGAGTAGATGTGAATTTTACATTCCGGTGTGTTGATCGCCAATGAACCCCTATTTATACCCCCTGCGATAGTTCCAAGTTCATTTAGTATTGCCATTAGATCAGACCCTCACTTTGTTGGCGATCGCCCAAAACCCCTAGTAAAACTCGCTAATTAGAGGTCATTACAGAAAAGAAAAAAACTGTACGTTAAGTCTAAAACCCTTAGTAGATATAGGTTTTAGCTCCAAGTGAATGATTTTACATCTATCTCGGCATGGGGGCTGCCTGCTGAATTTGCAATAGGCGATCGCCTATAAACCCCTAGTAATTGTTGCCAAAGTTCTCAACCATCAGGGCGAATCAAATCGATGGGGACTTTTGGCGATCGCCGGTAGAATTTGGATATGTTTGACAATCTGTGCAAATTTCTGGCCGAATCCTTTTCCGAAGACTATGCCGCCTGGTTGCTGGGACGACCAATCAAATTGACCAAGCTCAGTCCGACGGAATTATCCCTGGAACCAATTCGCGCTGACTCCCTGATTTTGGAGCAATCGGAAGACTTGGTGTTGCATCTGGAATTCCAAACGGAGCCTGACCCCACCATGGGCTTTCGGATGTTGGACTATCGGGTAAGGGTTTATCGCCGTTTCCCCCAGAAGACTATGCACCAATTTGTTATCTACCTGAAACGTAGTAATAATGATTTAGTTTATCAGGATAGTTTTCAGGTGGGGGAGACTGTGCATCGTTATCAAGCGATTCGGCTTTGGGAGCAACCATCGGAGACGTTTCTCCAAAGTCCAGGGCTATTGCCCCTAGCGGTATTGACCCAAACCTCTGACCCTACATTAAAATTGAGGGAAGTGGCGACTGCATTGGAGCAGATTGAGGATAATCGAGTTAAGGCAAATCTCATGGCAGCAACCTCTGTTTTTGGAGGGATTCTGTTGGCCCCTGAGCTGATCAAGACAATTTTAAGGAGTGAAATTATGAAGGAATCTGCTGTCTATCAAGAAATTTTAGAGGAAGGTAAAATTGCCGGCAAACTGGAGGGTCGGTTGGAAGGAAAATTAGAGGGCAAATTGGAGGGCAAACTAGAAGGTAGGCTGGAGGCGAAACTAGAAACCATACCCCTGTTGAAGAAATTGGGTCTTACAATTGCCGAAATTGCCAAGGAATTAGATATTGACGTTGAACTCGTTAATAGGTTTGTCGCTAACCAGAACAATTAAGGGCTGAAATGGTCATTGGCCGGAATATGACTTGACTGATCTTTTGGTGATCTCGCAGAGATCCGTTGCGCGGTGCGCCGTTAAACCCCTAGTAAAATTTGTTGATCGCCTATAACATCCTCAATGCACGGTGGTAATCCACGGTGCCATCAAATTTAAACCCCACAGAAAGCCGGGCTTTAGCTGGGCGGACTTTGCCCCCCATCGGTAACCAGCAATAACTTTTGGCGATCGCCTTGACAGATAAGTTCCAGGCGGCGCACAAGGGGCAACCACTGTAGAGTTCCCCGCAAGCAAGGTTTAGGGTTGTTCCTTTGGTGTTGAGCAATGATTTTTTCCCGCCGCTATACTGGCAAACCCTGTGGAATGGGGGAATATTAACCTTCAGGCTTACCGAGCTACTAACTGGCGATCGCCCCAAAATCCCCTATTAAAATTCAGTGGCAGTTGGGGACTCCGTAGGTAATGTATGTAAACAAGAAATGTCAAACTCGTTTTTTCTTAATGCTAATCAGCTACGGATAAATTTTTTGTTCTTAACGCCTGAGTTCACCTGCATGTTTGGAGTGTAGTGGAAAAATGTCAGGTCCAACTATTTGTTATACATTGTTTCATTCCCCCTCTATACTCTCAATATTTTGTGCATAATGCGTATCCTGAATGATATGAATCATACACCTTGTTTGCATTAGTTTTTATTTTAATTTTAATGCTTTATTTACCATATCAATTGGATTACTTCCTTTCTTTATTCTTAGTGGAAAACCTTCGACTTCAAGGATATTGGAGGCAAGTTCAACTAAAAGATAAATGTCATTACCATCCTGTTCTTTGCTCAGTTTAAACAAACTTGATTTGGCTCCAAATAAATTATTTGAATGTAATCTCAATTCCGCATCTGAAGTTTCTTTCTTAATGCTCGCTAAAGCTGGTGTGATAACTGCAAGCAACAAGTCACGAATTGCTTCTGCTTCATTAATATCCTTTGCTTGAGAACAATATTTCAGAGCACTAAGGATATCGTCATATGCTGTAGTGACAGCCTCAATATTTGCCTCCATTAAACCATTTACTTCATAGGAAGCTGCATTCGGTTTTTCGTCATTTGTTAAATTAGATACATGCTGATAATAGCCTTCGACTGTTCCTTTCTTTAGAATAAAGCAACCTAGTTTTTCTAATAAGTCTAATAACGTCGACAATCTATGCTTAATAGAAACCCAATTCGCTCCATTGTCGATATTCAATATACTTGTCTCATCATTAGAGAACATCCAACAAAATGCACTTCTTCGCTTGGCAATTAGTTCGTCTTTATCTATATCTCTATTAATCCAATAATAGTGTAATTCAGCTTGTGCTTGGATATTACTCCATTGGTCAGCCACAAGTTTGCAAAAATCATTGTAAATGGTTCCTGCAAGTGCAGGGGCATCACGATGACCTAATTCATTTGCAAAAATATTCGCTTTGTCAAGACTCGTAAAGACTCCAATGATATCAAGATTATCAGTTAACGCATCTGCATCTGCAAGTAGTGCAGGAGACTTACCTATCAATCTCAATAATTTGATTACTACAGGAAACTGTCCTTTGCCAGTTACAGGAAGCACTTGAGAGCCAGCTGCCTCTAGATTAATATTAAGCTTTCTGTTAATTGCTGAACAAATGATTTCATCACTTGGGCCTTCTACCAGAAGAGGCGAGTGACAAAAAAGAGCCAATTTGTGTTCTTGCCCTAGTCTGGTTAAAAGAGCTTGTAATTTTCTACTTCGAAATTCACCTATTGAAGGGTCTATTTGAACAGCTTCTTCAAGAATGTCTTTACAAAAAACTATTGTTGAAAGTTGTTCTACAGAATTAACCTCAATAAATTCAGTCGAATGCGTAGAGATAAATACCAGTTTTTTACCAGCTTCATTATTAGGACCCGCAACTTTTAAAATTTCATCCATTACGAAGGATTGTAATTGCGGATGAAGCGACACTTCAGGTTCATCGATTAGTAGGCAACCTACTTCATCATCGTATAAGGCTGCTAGAATTGCAACCAGATGTAGAAGACCACTCGCCTCACGTGCAGAAGAATAATTCGAGCTAGTTTCTTGGTCTACTCTAGAGAAAAATACTTTAAGATTTCCACCGTCCCAATCTAACATTAAGTCTCTTTTAAATAGCTTTCTAAGTCTTTCTTGAACTTTAATGAGTATATCGGGACGTTCAGATAAAGTCCCAAAATCACCTAAAATTGTTTCGTTCTTATGTCTTCTGGTTGTAGATGATTTGTCGCCAAATGTTGCTTGATCAAACCTTATTTGCCTTCCTCTTTGACCATCATAATCTGACCGGTAGGCTTCCATCGGACCTAGCCTTCCAGCAGAAATATATCTTATTTTTTTTCCATTTGCATAACTTCTAAGGCTTAATTTCAACCCTCTTAGTAGTTGGGTTTTACCAGAACCATTTGGACCTAGAAAAGTCGTAACACCTCCATTGATAGTAATGGTCTTATTCTGGATGCCAGTTATGCCTGAATCGCTTAGGTTTATATTTATATCAAAGGGAAATATCATAGATTTTTTCAAATTGGCACAAACATTTATATATATTCTATTGCGTTTATATGTTCTTTTGTCATTTGCTTTTTTTTACTCAGAAGTTTATCAGTGATAATTACATGTATAACTATTGATTATACGGAAATTTTCCGTACAACACTCTTTGAGGTAACTATATGTGGAAACTTTCGGCACATCACTCCATTTAGGCATGATCGCCAGAAAGTTTCCGAGTGATTCTAGCTTTAGTTGATCGCCAACCAACCCCTACTTATTCCTTCCACGCCAATTCCAAGGGCGTTCAGCATCTCCATTAGCCCAAACCCCAGCTTTAGATGAGATTGCCTCCTGTTCCAGGAATTCATACTGTTCTGCATTCTCAGGGCACGATCTCTTATATCGTTCATAGTAGTGCGCCATACCTGCCAAAACCATTTCGCCATTGACCCCCACTTCAAGCCCTGGCGTGTCGGTTATTGCAAAAACTTCCACCACACTGCGCCCATACTGATCTTTTCCCGCACCCATCAGAATGATTTCCCGATTATCCGTCAACATTGACCGGAGATAATCCCTTGCTTCCACTCCACCAGCTTGTTCTAGTTCCGGGGCATCAATGCAGGCCAACCTCACCTTAATTTCTTCATTAGTGACATCCGCCACGGCCCGAAAGGTATCCCCATCATGGACTGAACCAGGCTTAACCCGCCAAGTTTTATCAGGAGTTCGGTTCTGGGTCACCATGGTATTAGAGGCCATCTCCTGCATTTGCTTCTGACTGCAAGCAGTAATCATGGTGGTGCATAGAGATAGGATTAGCCAAATATTTTTGTCCATACTATTACTGAATAAAATCTGGCAATTATAAACGTCAAAGCTGTAATTGATGCAAAAAATAAAGCAAAAAGTAATGCCATAAATCGCTAACAAAAAGAGCATTGACAAAAAGAGAGGGACATATAAAATAGCCCCACTCAATGACACTCCCTGCAATTATGAAATACAAAATACTTTCCAGTCTAGCGTTGGTGACGCTAGGCATAACGGCGCTTGCCCCTGGTGCATTTGCCAACCCAACAGTAGGGCGCGAAACCCGCACCGGGGACATTTACGTTTCTGGTTTGGGTAGTTATCAATCCATCAAAGGGGAATATTCATCCCTGCCCAGATCCACCAATAAAAATGCCAACGAGTGCGGTGTGATCAAACTAAGTGGTTCCTCCGCCAGTTTGCCCATAAATGGTCGTAGCTACTCAGTTGGGCCAAATAGCGTTCACTGTCCCCTTCCCCAAAATTGACCTTTTAATTTATGAACCACGGTATCCATAATAATTTTTCTCTAAATTCTCTTTAATTTAAAATTGCCTTGAATTGTAAAGTTTATTTTGTCTGCTCATGCAAAAGTTGTCCAAGTACAATCATTGCTTGCTGAATCTCTTCTGTAAAAGGCAAACCAAAATTAAGTCGAAAACAGTTACGATAACCGCCAGATGAAGAAAACATACTACCTGGAGCAATGGCAATATTATGACGTAATGCATCCTCGTATAGCTGAAGAGTATCAACTATTTCTGGCATTTCAATCCAGAGAATATAGCCTCCTTTTGGCCTAGATACTCTGGTCATTTTAGGAAAGTAATTACAAATCGCCTGAGTCATATCCATCATTTGCGCCTGGTAGGTGCGTCTTAGCTTCCGCAAATGGCGATCATAACCACCATTCGCTAAAAATGCAGCGATTGTCAGTTGTGGAGCAACTGCTGTCATATAATTAGTCGTCATCTTTAGTTGCTCAACTTTTGTCTGATAACGTCCCGGTACAGCCCAGCCAATTCTTAATCCAGGTGATAATGTTTTGCTTATAGATGAACAATACAGGACTAAACCCTGAGTATCAAAGGATTTGATTGATTTTGGGCGATTTCCAGTAAAGTTAAGATCACCATAAATGTCATCTTCAATTAATGGAACATTATAATGATTAATTAAACCTATAAGCTGTTTCTTTTTAGAATCACTCATGCAACTACCTAAAGGGTTGCTAAAATTTGCAATTAGGACACAAGCTGAAATTTGATCGTTTTTCAAAGCATCTTCGAGGTGTATTAGCGAGATACCATGTTGAGGATGAGTCGGTAACTCTAGAATCCGGAGGTGAAGAGCTTCAAGGGTTTCCAACAAAAGATGATAAGTAGGAGATTCGATGACAACGGTATCACCGGGTTTTGTGACAGCCTTTAAGGAAAGATAGAGTGCTTCCGTCGTTCCATTCGTAATAACGATCTGATCTGGTGTAATAGAGCAACCAGTGTCTATGAGACGACGTGCTACTTCATGACGTAATTCTTCACAGCCTTGTGGTGAACTATAGCGATGGGTAACTTCGGGCTTAGCCCGTATCACTTGCCCCATCAAACGATTGAGGGTAGCTATAGGTAAAAGATTGCTACCAGCGATCGCCGCCCCTAAGCCAATGATTCCAGGTTTCAACATTGAATTATTTACACGGAAGGCTAAAGACGTATCAACAGGATTATCGGCAGACTGAGGTGTGCTGGGACTAGGCTCGTCGGGTAGGAAATTCAATATGGTTTTGACAAAGTAGCCTGACTGGGGACGAGCTTCGATTAATCCTCGATCCTCAAGTAGGCGATAAGCTTCCAAGACTGTTGAAATACTTACTGACCACTGCTGATGTAATTTTCGCACCGATGGTAGGCGATCGCCTGGCTGGAAAGTCCCTTCGCTAATCAGTCCATGAATTTGATCCGCTACCGTTTGGTAGAGGGTCTGATTAGGCGAGGTTGTCATAAACTTAGGCTTCATTTTTTGTTTCTAAATTAGAAAAGCATTACAGTTAAGCTGATTAGTAACCATAACAGTTGCTGAAAAGTAAACTGTATCCATAACAATTTATTGTAACTGCATCTTTCTTATTTGAAATAAATGAGTAAAATTTTTATATAAGTCGATTAATTCTTTTAAAAAATAGAATAGTTATTAATGTCCAATTAAATAATTTAATGCTATTTTATTGCTCCACTAAATTTCATTTCTGAAAAAATGACTAATCAAAACTTTTGTGAAAATTGTGTAAACACAATAAAAGATTGTCTCTCAATTATCAGTCCATTTCATGAAAAACTCTATTTTTTGCAACGCATCAAAGAAAGAATAAATGGGCTACTTTATTCATTAGTAAATATATTAGCCTACTGTAACGAACCCAAAATATCTAGAAAAGTTAGCCGCTACGGTGATATATACTTTGAAGTTTACGATCCAATTTTTAATAAGCATATGAGTTTTGGTTCTGAACAAGAAGTTAGAACTTGGCTAGAGCATAGATGTCATTATTAAATCTATAAAACTTATAACTAGGGCGGGCTATAATTATGTGGAAACACTAAAAAGCCCAAAGAAAATATTATGCCAGTACCTGCAGAATATCAGCGTGCTTCAGATAATTTTTATGAGTATTTAGTAGATACCCGTAACATAGCAGGATTATGGAGCACACATGTAGCCTATACGATGACCCAAGGTGTTTTTCAAGTATTTCGCCGGAGACTTTCTACAGAAAATGCTATTGCTTTTGCCAATGTTTTGCCAGTCTGCTTAAGGGCTCTTTTTGTCACTGACTGGAATATACACGAGTCTAAAAAACCTTTTGGAGATTATGCAGAGATGATTCAAGAAGTGAAATTATTGCGAGAGGAACACAATTTTTCTCCTGATACGGCCATTAGAGATGTAGCTATTGCTTTGAGGAAACATATAAACGAAAAAGCTTTTCAAAAAGTTCTTTCTACTTTTCCTAAGGAAGCGGCTGATTTTTGGAACGTATAAATTTTCACTTATAAACTAAATACTATTTGGTCAATTAAATTCTTATTTGGATTTTCAAAGGACAATATTAATTATTTATAGGAAACTAAACCAATGAAGTTAATGGTTATTGGTGCAAGCAAAGGACTTGGTAAAGCATTTGTTGAGGGATTATGTTCTGACGGTGATATGGTGATTGGTGTATCCCGTAGTCAACCACAAGATTTACGATTACCTGAGTCTATTTTATTAGACTGGATTGAGGCTGATTTAGAAAAACCTTTGCAAGCTATACAAATCCTTAAAAAATATACACCGAATGAGCTTGATGTACTTATTTACAATTTAGGAATATGGGAAAAAACAGCATTTTCAGAAGAATATAGTTTCTTGGATGATGAAGATAAAAGCTTGATTGATATGGTGAATGTTAATATAACTAGTGCCATTCTCGTTTTGAAACACCTTATCCCAAGGTTACTTAAAAGTTCTCAACCTAGGCTAATTCTGACTGGATCAACATCAGGATTGCGACAAAGTGGGAGACCAGAAGTTACCTTTGGCGCATCAAAATTTGCGCTTTCTGGAATTGCTGATGCATTACGAGAAAGCTTTAGAAGTGAAGGCTTGGGTGTTACCTGTTTACAACTCGGCTATCTCAACACAGAAGATTCGCTTCAAGTTCCAGTAGCTGAAGCTGCCCAGAGAGGAAATGGGGAACTTATTCCCCTGCACGATGTAATCAATTTAGTCAAAGCAATCATAAACATGTCAAAAGCATCTTATGTGCGTGAGCTTGTGCTTCCAGCAATACAAGATGAAAGGTTTTGAGGTATTTGCCGAGGAGTAAAAATTGCTTTATGAGACTGAACAGAATTTTGTGTAGATGACATTCAGTATGACTAATCCTCCCCGGTGCCCAGCACCAGCAATTTAACCTGTACCACCTGATTTCTGAGCCGTGACCATTCCCGAAAAGTTGCGGCTTTTTGCCGGTCGTAGCTACTCAGTTGGGCCAGATAGCGTTCACTGTCCCCTTCTCCAAAGGGGTAGGAAACCTTGGCAATTTCGAGGCGTTGCTTATCCCGCTTGGCGATCGCCACTACGAAGACCATCAGCCAATATTCAGCGGCACTGCCAGTGGAAATCCTCAGATTACGATTACCGGGGCAAACACAACGCACCCCCAACGGGTAAAACATTTCCACCCCGGATTTGGTGAAGCAGTCCAAAAACCAACCGGCAAAATAGCCAATATTAATGGCATGGATAATTACTAGGGGAATCACCGGGGCCAAAAACCAAAGCCCGTAGGACACCACCGCCAAAGTCAGGGAAGCTAATAGGGAATGGGTTGCACTGCGATGGGAAAATCTTTGCTCCAGGGGCCGGGAAATAAACGGTAATATCCGACCGGCGGGACTGGTGCTGATGTCGATGTCCGGCAACAGACTGGCGATCGCCATCAGCAGGGTTTTGGGGGTAGCTGGTTCAAAGTATTGGCACGTCACCCCATCGGATAACAGTCGTTCCCACACCTGACGCACCAGATAGGTTTTACCCATGCCTTCCCCCGATGTCACCAACACTGACCGAGCGGAATAAAGGGAATGGAGTAAACCTTCCAGCTCCGGTTGCCGATAACAGGCTTCGACTGCTGGCTGGGCCACTTCCTCTTCGTTCCATTGATCTAGATCATCTAGGCCGCCAGTTGACCATGGTTCTGGTTGCTCTGGTAAGCCTTCGCCTTCGTAATCCATTGGGAAGCTATCACTAACGGGTTCTGGGGCTTTGGGGCGATGGCCACCTTGGACTGCTCCACCTGGGCTTGGAGATCCGCCGGTAAATGTTGGGGATTTTTCAGGATTTCAGCAGTTAGTAAATTCTGGGCAATTAAGATCCCCGCCGCTTGATTTTGGGCCGCCCGGATCAGCTCAGCGTGACCCAGTTCCTCGTCCCCTTCTAGGGCATCAAAATTAATCACTTCCCCATATTGTTCTAGTTCTCCTTCATCGGTGATCATGGTCAATTGTCCTGGTTTGGGATAATCGGCCATTTTGCCCCCATCACTTATCCAGCGATGCAGGTTATCAAGTTCAGCCATTTGTTCATTGGACAAACTGAACAAATCATCAACTTTGTCCAACGAATAGCCTAAATATTTCAGCCGATTGAACACCGTTGTCCGGGCTACCCCGTAGGATTTTTCCAGTTGTTGTACAACGTCACCTTTGGATTTTCCAGCGATGGACATTTTTTTAATCTCCCAAATATTTTTTTGTGGAACTTGTCGTTTAGGGGATTCTATATGACAATTTTTTTCTGTCAAGTCCAATGCTGTCCAACGCTGAACTTAAATTTGTCCAACGTAAAGGAGTAAAAATCCAGCGGCGATCCGTCGGACAAATTGCCCTTTGCCAGTGGACAAAATCTTGTTTTCGCTGGACAAACGCTGTAAATGTCTAGTGATTTGTCTAACGCTCTTGTTGCACAAACTGGACAATTCTTCCTTGGTCTTTGGACTGTCCAGCGCATCTAGTATTAGTTGGCGGACAACCTCACCTTGTTTGTGAGTAGGCCACTCATTGGGGTTAAAGTCCATAGTGAACTCCTTAAAATTAGTAATTTATATTGTCCAATAGCTAAATAAAAATGACCACAAATATTGGAAAATTTAACTTTCTTTAAAGCTTTGCTGATTTATCCATTAATACTCTGACAACCCTGGTTAACTGCTGAGTTGATTGTTGGAGATGCTGTTAAGTAGGGTCTAAAATGTAACGATATTTACCAATGTCAGTAGCAAATTTTAGACAAGGTAATAGATCCCAATAATTTTTACTAGGGGTTTCTAACCTGGCGATCTCTACCAAGTCTGATTAAAGTTAGGTGGGCAAGGCCCTATCTGCCCAAATACTTTTTACTGCTGTTCAATGGTGCCGGTGATTATTACCATCAATCTCGTGATCAACAATGATTAACCAAGCTATTCAATTAGCCCAACTATTTGGCAATCTCTTAACTATGGCCGATTACAGCATGGCTTGCGCTTTGCTATCCCCGGAACGGCAACGGCAATATCCACCCATGGAACCGAATGATGTCGTCTGGTTATACGTTTCTTTAGAGGGGGAAGATTTTGTGGAGGCTGTATCGGTGATTATCGAAGATCGGGAAGGAAAATTAGCAATTCGTTGGCTTGAGTGGGGTAGGCCCTGAATCCGTTACTCTTTACTTGATACCTTAAAGACAATCTAAATTGTCTCTATTTGATTTTTAGTGTTCTATGTTGAATAAAGTCTACTGAGGGCATGAGATGATCAGGCGACGAAGTTTTTTTAAACTAAGTCAGTTAATGTTTGTAAGTTATTTGCTTAGTACCAGTTGTGGCAAAAATAACACACCTGTTACTGCGAATGATGCCCCATCTATTTTGATTATTGGTGCGGGTTTGGCGGGTTTGGCTGCTGCCCAAAGCTTAATGAAACAGGGCTATACTGTACGAGTATTGGAAGCAAGAGATCGTCTTGGCGGACGGACTTGGACAAGTAATTATTGGGATGATGCGCCATTAGATATGGGAGCATCTTGGATTCAGGGTACTGAGGGCAATCCGATTACTGAGCTAGCTGAAAAAATTGCAACACCTTTGGTAATGACTAGTTACGATAATGCGATCACCTATGAGGTTGGGGGTCAGCCGTTCACTGCTAAAGAAGATCGAATTATTGAACAATTAGAAAAAAAATGGCAAGGGGCGATCGCCACCGCTCAAAATGGAGATGGGGATCAATCTTTGCAAGCCGTCATTGAAAATGTATTCGATCTAGAGAATCAACCCCTTGAAACTAAGCAAATTATTGATTGGTATATGAACAGCACTATCGAACACGAATATGCTGGCAGTCTCAAAGACACATCAATTTATTGGTTTGATGGGGATGGTGGTTTTGGCGGTGATGATGCAATTTTTGTGGAAGGATATCAGGCGATCGTGAATTATTTAGCAAAAGATATTTCCATTGAATTAAATCAAATTGTTGAATCTATTGATTACTCGGAGGAAATCCCGAAAATTATTACCAATCAAGGGGCTTATACCGCAGATCAAGTTATTATTACGCTACCCCTTGGTGTTCTCAAATCAGGACAGGTGAAATTTATTCCTGAACTGCCATCTCCTAAACGTAAAGCAATTAAAGCTCTCGGTATGGGTATTTTAAACAAGTGTTATTTGCGTTTTCCTAAGGTATTTTGGCCAAAAAAAGTAGACTGGATCGAACAGGTTCCCACAGAACGGGGTTTGTGGTCAGAATGGGTTAATATTTTCCGAGTGAATCAACTGCCGATTCTGCTGGGTTTTAATGCAGCAGATGAGGGCAAAGAAATCGAAACCTGGACAGATGAGGAAATTATTAAAAGTGCAATGAAAACTTTAAGGCATCTTTTTGGTGACGATATTCCAGATCCTACGGATTATCAAATTACCCGTTGGCAATCTGATTCTTTTAGTAGAGGATCCTATTCTTTTAATGCCCTTGGTAGTCACCCTGATATGCGGGATCATCTGGCCAAATCTCTTAATGACCAAATATTTTTTGCGGGGGAAGCGACAGAGCGTGATTATTTTGCTACAGCCCATGGTGCTTATTTATCTGGCCTCAGGGTTGCTGAAGAGATCAATAATCTTTAACTCTCCAAAATCAATATATAAATATTCTATTTACTTTATTGGCAGGGGGCGTGTTTCAGCTAGTTTTTGCTATTGAAATTATGATCTCTGGCGATCGCCATCAGGAAAAATTTTATTGGGCAAAAAGGAATGGATTAAAGACGGGAACCCCTGATTTTTCAAAGTCCCCTACATTGCGGGTCACAACGCACAGATCATGGACAACGGCGATCGCCGCAATAAATAAATCCGGTTGACTGAAGGTATAGTTTTGCTTGCGTCCCTTTTCCACTAGCCATCGCCACTGCAAAATTACATCTTCATCTACTCCCAAAAGGCGATCTCCAAACCAGGGGCGTAAAACCTGATCTAGCCATTGGTTTAATTCCTGACGAAATGCTTCATCTTCAGCCTTTTCTATACCAAAACGAATTTCCGCCATCGTAATGGTGCTGAGATAAAAGGAGGTGGGCGATTGGCGATCGGCCCAAGCTTTCACCGCTGGATGACAATTTTTCTTACGCAGTTCTGAAATTACGTTGGTATCCAATAGCCAACCCTTCATAGCTCCAATTCTCTGACGGGACTTTGGACGCTGGAATGCTCAAAATCGAGGCGATTCAATGGAGATTGGGAAAGAAATTCGTGGATATTGGGTTGGGCCATCAAGGGCAAAAGTTTAGCAAATTGGTCAGCAGCAAGAACCACCACGGCATCTTTGCCGCGCACTGTAACAAGCTGGGGATTTTCCCCCTGGGCTAAGCGTACCAGTTCGCTAAAACGGGCTTTGGCATCTTCCAATTTCCAAGTTTGCAGGGCATCTAGACCTTGGGTTGCTGAATTAGTCATTTTATTACCTGACTATACCTAGTCAGATTCTAGCCTAAAATTCTCCCTATTCGTATTCAATTTCCAGCTTTTTAACTGAAGACCAGCAGTGAGCCCCCTTAATGAGAATGAGTAATTGTAAAAAATGTCCCTCCTTTACAAAAAACCACCATTTTTACTTAAAAATTCATGTTCTCTATTGATAATATTACTTACAGTCTTGGCATACCATCTTCCCCCACGGGACGTTTTTACCCTCGACTCGTTCAGTCGCTTGGCGATCGCCGAATATAAAAAATAATTGTGATCGGCATTAAGCACTGTTCCTTTAATGGGAAAAGCAAGATCAATAAAATTAGTCATCATTCAAAATCTCCTGTTTCGTTTTGTCGGGCTATCACCTCAGTCTCTTCTTGAAGTAATTTGACCAACTCCGGTGGTGACTTGACCAAAGCATCCTTGCCATAACCCAATACCCAACGCTTCACCTCCTGAAGCCCTCCGACCTCTAGGTGTAAAGTCAGAGAACCATCATGGTGTTCATCAATTACCTGGGAATGATGCCATTTCCACTCCCGAATATAGGGAGCCACCTTACAAGTAAAGTCAATCACTACTTCGTGGAGGCAATTGCCTTTTTCTATCTGAAAGGCATTTTTACTGTACTTTTTCCAATCAAAGTTAGGGTTAGGCTCAAAATATTCATCTAGGATGCGATACTCTCGAATACGGTCTAAACGGAACTCCCTAAACGCCTGACGATTATGGCAGAAAGCCACTAAATAGGGATTACTACCCCGATAAATATCTAAATAATAAGGATCAACAATTCGTTCTGATTCTTCATTTCTGCCTGCTGTGTAGTAACGTATCCACAACTGACGAGAAGATTTCCAAGCTTCATGCAATATCTGATAAATATCTGGGTCAAGATTTAACAATTCTGCTCCAGGTCGAAAGTTAATCTTTTCATCAACTAACTTCTCTAAATTAACCCAAACTTTTTCAGGCAAACGTGTCGCCAATTGTTTAATGGATGATTTTAACTCAGCTTCGTAGGCAGTACCAGAATAGGCTTCTAATGCCTTTGCGCCCAACGTCAAAGCAAACAATTCCCCTTGGGTCAAAGGGATTGTTGGTAAACGCCAAGTATTATCCGAATAGTAGTAACCTTTAGACTGATTAAATTGAATAGGAGCATTAAATCTATCTCTTAAAAAAGCAAAGTCGAGACGAATCGTTCTTTCCGCTACACTTAATTTCTCAGCAATTACTTTTGCTGTATAACGAATAGGTGAGCGAATATATTCATCAATTGCTAGTAGTCGTTCAAGCTGTCGAGGGGAAAGTACATTTTGAGCCGTCATTGATTGGTCATCTCAACTCATTACTTACATCCTAAAATACAGCCCCTGCAAAAAACTTTCAGCGTATAAAAATATTATTTTCTAAAGCCGCCAGCCGCTTCTCAATACGACTAACCCTCTCCACCAGGGGCAACTTATCGTTATCCCCAACATAAGAGGCAATAGGAGCCAGAACTCCCTCAGTTACCGTCAAGCCCTGGTGGTCAAGGTAAGACTGTAACTGGCTTAGCAGTGGATCTGGAACCCGGATAGATAATCGCCGACTTTTCATAACTGACGATAGATTTTTACTGTATGACGGAATGCTAACGTAAAATAAGATCAGCCGTTGCAAAGTCTTAACAAATCGTGATAGTTAAACAAGGAAAAGTTTGGCTCATTCCTATCCCCTAGTAAAATTCCAACGATAATTGCCCCAGTGAAATATTCCCCTGTTGCCTACGGTGGTAATAAAGGTGACAGAGGGAGCATAAAGCCATCAAATTACTAGGGGAGTTATTACTTGGATCATAATCACAGTGATGAACCGCCATCCTGAACCGATACCGTTCTTCCTTTAATAACCCCTTCCCCTCCCCCGGCTTGAGGCATTGCACCCCGCACCGTTCACAGACCCAGTTAACGGACTGCTTTTTGCTCAGGGCCAACTGGGGCCAGTTAGGAGAATAATGATCACCTTTCATAAATAACTTGTCCAGCGAAAATAAAGGCTACTGGACAAAAGAAATTTAGATAGAGTAAGGGTTTTAGATATGATGTCCAGTCTTTTAACCAAAATGTCCAGTGATATGTCCAGTTAAAACTGGATAGATTAAACGGTAATAGCCAGTTTAAATTTTCTCGACAATCCAGGCGGACTGATTACCGATTTTGCCCGATCGCCGAAATATCCAGCAACCCCTAGTAAAAGTTTCACCCTTGGGCTTAACCCCTAGTAATTTTTTAATCTCCGTAGTGCTCAAAATCCAATTATGGGTGGCAGCTTCTTCCAATTCTCGATGTTTGTCCAGTGGCGATCGTCGATTAAAGGACTGCATTAAGTTAAGCAGAGTAAGGGTTTGGGGGTTTATATCCAGTGTGTCCAGGGAGTTGTCCAGCCCAGACTTGACAATATCCGGTAAAATTTCCAGTCCAAAGCTTACAGTTTCAACGGGGGTGGTTTTGGCGATCTAGACTGACAACTTAAGATTCAGGATGGGGTTCTTTAACTACATTTCCCATAAAATGTAGCTATCATCTGTTGATAGCCCATTCATAATGCGAAGACGCAGACCTACCAGGCGAAGGGTTTCTTCGCGAATTGTCACACAAAGCATTGCTGACCAAATTGCTAATAGTCAGCAACAGGTATTTATGCGTCAAGATTTTGAGGATTTGGGTAATTATGAGCAGGTAGGGCGATCGCTACGCAGTTTAATACAACAAAATCAGCTAATTCGGATTGGCCAGGGTTTATACGCCAAGGCCCAGATTTCTCCTCTCAGTGGCAAACCAGTTCCCAGACTTGGTATCAAAGAATTGGCCAAAGAGGCCCTACAACGTCTTGAGGTGGAAACATTTCCTTCGAGCTATGAAAAGCAGTACAACGACGGAAAAACGACTCAAGTTCCCACTGGTCGTGTAATTGGTGTTAAGGGAAGAGTACAAAGGCGCATTGGTTACAACGGCAAATACGTTAAGTTTGAGCATGTCTAGCACCCTGGCAATCACAGAAATTATCCAGGCGATCGCCGCTGAGTTCGTTGTTGATGAATGCTTTATCGAGAAAGACTGGTACGCCATGCGGATTATTGGAGTATTGAGCCAAATTCAAGATCCCACATTTCAATTAGTCTTTTCTGGGGGAACCAGTCTTTCTAAGGGCTTTGGTTTAATTCAACGTTTTTCTGAAGATCTGGATTTTAAGGTTAAAATCATCAACAATCACCCGCCTTCTAAAAATCGGCAACAAAAACAAAGAAAAGCTTTTCGGGACAAGATTTTAGAAAATCTAGAACAATATCAAACAGATTGGCAAGTAGATCTAAATGCTTTACAGAAGGGGAATGAATCAAAATTTTTTAAAGTCCCAATTCGCTATCAGCCCCTTTTTCAGGTGTCTAATTCCCTACGTCCCCATGTACAGTTGGAAGTCACATTTGAATCTCCCGCACTGGAGCCAGAGCTAAAAGATCTTCAGTCCTTTGTCGGAAAAGCTCTCAAACAACAACCAGAGGCAATTAACTTCCCCTGTGTTAATCCAATTGAAACAGCAGCAGATAAGCTCAGTGCTTTGGTCTGGCGGATTTAAAATCGCAATCGTAATAGTAAAAATGATGATGCAACCTTAGTAAGACACTTACATGATTTAGGCGCGTTAGCAAACTTAATTCAGAGGTCCAAGAATTTTCCTCAACTCGTTTTAGATTGTTTGAGTAATGATAAACATCGTGGGGACAAAGAAACCGCGATTACAGAACCTCTCGAAGCTATTGACTTTTTAGTACAAATTTTTGAGATAGATGGTGAATATTCAAAAGAATATAAACAGTTTGTCGAGGGAATGTCCTATGCTGAGGATTCTCAAAGATTAGGCTTTTCCCATGCCTTACAGGTACTGATAAATTTGAGATTGCTCTTTGAATGATAGTCATTTCAAATAAAGCTGAGACGCTAAACACTACAATGAAAGCAGATAATTTCACCCTCCTTTATATCTCCTCTGGTTCAATTTTTGACGTAGGAGATCGCCGGTTGATAACCCCTTCCCCTTCCCAGGTTTGAGGCATTGCACCCCACACCGTTCGCAGACCCAATGAACAGACTGCTTTTTGGTGATGGCTATATTTTTCCAGTCGGGAGAATAACGGTCATCCTTCATCAACTCCACAAACCCCTAGTAATTTCATCAAACTCTTAACCTGCATAGGTTTTAGGGAACTATCTAGGTGTAAACGCGATTTCCCCGTTCATCTATTATGAGTTCGCCATCTTCTTTGGCAAATGGGCCAGAAGGCCAATGATCCAACAAATCTAAAACCACCTCACTAGGACGACAGAGCCGGACTCCCTTGGGGGTACAGACAATGGGCCTGTTTACCAGAATCGGATACTCCACCATCGCATCCAATATTTGAGCATCCGTGACGGTTTCTTCTAAGAGATTCAGTTCAGCGGCAGGAGACTTGGTTGTTCGTAAAGCACTACGGGGAGTTAAGTCCGCTGCCGCAAATAGACCCAACAATTGGGGTTTTGTCCAACCTTCCTTCACATACTCAATAACCTGGGGTAAATAACCCGCCGCTTCAATCAACTGTAAAACGTTTCTTGAGGTGCCACAGTCGGGATTGTGGTAGATAACGATCATATTTTCGGTCAATCCTAGATGTCACATTAATCTTGTCTAAATAATAGGGTTTTTTGGCATAACCACCCTTTTAAGGGAACTGTGGGCCACATATTCCCAGCTAATTAGAGATTGACAGTCACATCATGAAGATCCGCTTCGCAGTGCGCCGTCCAGTCAGGAGAATAGCGATCGCCTTTCATCTTAAACCCCTAGTAATTTTTTAGTCATAACTTGAAACCCCTAGTAAAAAATTAGAGGACAAAATACAGCCGGGCACCATGGTACATTGTCAATGATATGCATACGCAAATAATCAAGGAACAAAACCTAGACAGGATAAGGTCTTAGAATGCGTACTCACATAACTAGCTTATCAAACTGCTGAATCGTTAATTATTTAAACTTTCAAACAACTAAGTATGATTATTACCGTTGCCAGTTTTAAAGGCGGGGTAGGCAAAACCACAACAGCAGTTCATCTCTCGGCCTATTTGGCACTTCAAGGAGAAACGCTATTAATAGATGGCGATCCAAATCGCAGTGCAACTGGGTGGGGTAAACGAGGATCACTCCCTTTTAAGGTGGTCGATGAAAGACAGGCCGCCAAATATGCCCCCAAGTATCAAAACATTGTGATTGACACTCAAGCTCGGCCTGAAGATGAAGACCTAGAAGCCCTGGCCGATGGATGCGACCTATTGGTGATTCCGTCGACACCAGATGCCCTGGCCTTAGATGCTTTGATATTGACCATTGAGACATTGCAAAAATTAGGGAATAACCGTTTTCGGATTTTGCTAACCATTATTCCCCCTTACCCCTCGAAAGATGGTGACGAGGCTCGACAGTTACTCACCACTGCGGGATTACCCCTATTTAAAAGAGGAATTAAACGTTATTCCGCCTTTCAGAAGGCATCCCTTAACGGTGTTGTTGTTTCTGAGGTGAGTGATTCAAAAGCGGGTATAGCCTGGTCTGACTACAAAGCCACTGGAAAAGAAATTGTTGAGGAAATTTTGATATGAGCAAATTTAAAGGGATTTTGGACAGTCACAAACAAACGGCCCCAGCAGAAAGCCAAAGAAAAACCAAAACAAGAGGTAAGCGTAGCGATCCAGATTATGAGCAAGTCTCTGCCTATATCCGCAAGGAAACCTATAGGAATGTCAAAATTGCCTTGCTCCAAGAGGAAGAAAAGCGAGACTTCTCCGATTTGGTTGAAACCCTGTTATCTGAATGGTTGAATAATCAGTAAGTTGAGTACGCAAGTTAGTGGACAATCATAATCTCAAAAACCTTGGCTTCAAAAGCTTCTACGCAAGTCAGCAATTATTCGTCAACTTGCATACGCAACAGGGCAAGTTATTTTACTAGGGGTTTGTGTTCAATCCACCAACCCGACGTAAATCTTGTGGGCCAAATGACCAGGGCAATAATTCAGCCATTGGTAGCGGCCCGGTGGGGGTCATAACTTGTAATTCCTTACCGCCATGCTCCAACAAAACCTGACGACAGCGGCCACAGGGAGCAAGATAATTATCCTGACTATCAACACAGACCACTGCCAGTAAACGTCCCCCGCCAGTAGCTATCAAATGGGAAACCAAACCACACTCGGCACAAAGGGTTAAGCCATAGGAGGCATTTTCGATATTACAACCAACAACAATTCGCCCGTCATCCACGAGTCCTGCCGCCCCCACTAAAAAATGAGAATAGGGGGCATAGGCATTTTGTCGAACCTCAATGGCAGATCGATGTAACTGCTCCCAACAAATATCAACCATTGGCAAAATCCCATGATTATCTATCGGTGACTCTACTGCACTTTCAAACTACCCAACAATCTCAAAAAAATTACTAGGGGTTTCGAGAACAAAACGGATTCTTTCAATGTAATCAGAAACCACTTATGGCAACTGACTAAATATCCAAAAGTCCAAGTACGCAAATAAGCAGACTCAAGAAATAGTCAAAATCATTGTAAACAGGGCTTTTACGCAAATATTTGGTAATTCGCATACGCATCAGGCTACAAACTCAACTAGGTGAAAGTTCAGTTCATCCAACAAAGATCGGCTAACAGTCTCCAAAAATTACTAGGGGCTAATTATGCAATCCACACCAGTCCATCGGAAGAGGCTAACCGATCGCCGTTGTGGGGTTTAATTAGTCCGTCGCCTTGCCAAGATATTGCAGAATGAGGACTACATCCACTTTCTTTCTATCCCATTCCTCCACCACATCAAGCTTATCCTTCGGGATATACTTTGACCCCTTGTGCTGTCTGATGCCATTCTCCCAAAGCTCATAGTGATAGTAGTACTGCTCATAGGATTTTTTGCCGGAGCGGGTCTGTTTTTCGCAATAGTGCAGTCGGATATAACCACTACCCTGGCCTCGAGATCGCCGGGGGCGTACTTCCGGTAAGGGCCATCGAAGTTTTATTTTCACCCTGGGGCCAGTGATGCTGGAGGATGGCGTGACAGTCGGGGTCGATTTCAACAAACTGAGTTGTTTGTATTTTTCCTCCGGTTTGTTCTGCGGCCAGGGTGAATCCCCCACATCCGGCAAATAGGTCGAGGTGTTTAAGCTTTCCATGGCTAGAACTCCTCACAGTGGATAATTTGGTCAGTTTCGGAGCAGTATTTGTAATTTGGCGATCGCCGAGCATAGTTAATTGCTTCCTCCCGTAGGGCCGGGTCATAGAGCCATTGATTGAGACGTTCCAGTTCGGACTGGGGCTTGGGGCAAACCTCCCGCTTACTACCAAAACCCTTGAATAAACCCTGCATCATTTGCCGGAATGCTTGGGCTTGCTCTGGGGCCACCGGCTCCGGTTCGGGCTGACGCTTAAACACCTTCAAGCGAGTACCATCGGGTAGGGTCGTATATTCCGGGCAGTTATCAGTAGCGGCCAGCTCGGCTCCCTCAAGATTTTTATTAGGGGATAAGTTTGCAACTGGTTCCACACTTTCCAAACCCCTAGTAACTGCTTCCAATTCCTCGGTGGGACTTTCGCTTTCCCAAGGGGAGGGTTCACATTCAGTGACCAGGGAACAGGTTTCAGTAGTGGCCAGCTCGGCTTCCTCAAGATTTTTACTAGCGGATAAGTCCGCCACCGGCTCCACACCTTCCAAACCCCTAGTAACCTCCTCCACACCAGGCAAAAGCACTGGCGACTGAGTAGCAACCACCGCCACAGGGTTAATTTCTGGGGGTAAAACCGTCGTCACTGCCCGTTGATGGGTGATTAGGTTCTGTTGCTGGTCTTCAGGGATTTGACAGCCATTAGCGAGGCGCATTTGGGTATTTTCCACCCGATGAATGAATTCTTTCTGATACTGCTCCCACCGAATGGGCAAATTAGCTGGGTCTTTCCTGAAATGGGCCAACACATCCGCCTGCTTGTCGTGGAAGTCTCCGCCGTAACGCTTCTGCCAGTTCTTCGCCAACCAATCCCGGAAGTTGGGGTCTAGCTTGCCCTCAATGCTCCAGGGGCCATCGGGGAGCCAATCAAAGCTCTGGTTCTTCTTGGTGCGCTTTTTAGTACGACCGGCGGCGGAATATTTTTCCTCTCCCTGACTTGTCGCTATGACAGATGAGTTTTGACTAATTTCTGCCGTAGCTGGTTTTTCTGGGATTTTTGGCTTAATTCCATTACCTTGTCCATTTGTATTTATTGACCGATCTGGAATTTTCTCTTTTCCCTCGCTCTGGTCGTCTGAAGAGTATGGGAAAGTCTGTAAGTCTGTATATAAGGAGGAGTCCCATTTTTGGAACTGGGGATTGCAATTTTGGGACTCGATTTCCAAGTTTGGGTCTTGAGTCCCATTTTTGGAACTGACGCAAAAGCCGACTATCCTGTGGCTAAATAGTAACCCTGCATCAACTAATTGATTTAGGGCACGATAGAAAGTAGTCTTGCCGATGCCCAGGACTTCCTTGGCCCTTTCCCAAGTGATCTGCACCTGGCGGTTCCCAAAGGGATCAAGGCGGCAAATCCATAGCCAGAGCTTATGGGCGGACTTTGGTAAATCGGCGGCGATTAACTGATCGATGGTTTGGCTGGTTAGCTTGTAGAATTGAGTCATATTAAATGATTTTTTGGGGGCGTTGGGTGCTCAAGGCCCTCCGCCTTTTTTATTTGGGTAAAGGATAAAAATTGTGGAAGTAAGTTCCTAAATTGCAATTTGATTTTCAGCATTGAGCCATTTTTGGCAAATTTGAGGTCTATTTGCGTGAATTTACGGAGATAAGGCGCTGATCTGATTGATGCAATTAAGTTCTGAAAGTGTCTAGTTGCAGGTATAAAGGCTTAAGGTAAACCTATGCTAAATAAATTAGATACTGTTTAACTGAACAGCCAGGAAAAGAACGTGCCTTGATATACAAAAACTCATAAGTTACATGAATCCTAGTCATAGATGTTTCTCTGGAGTATCCTGAGTTTCCGCCAATGCTGGCTTAAAAAGCTGTGGCATAATAGTTATGGGCTGGGTAACTATGGAAGGCTTATTGGGAATGCCTTCGACGTTATGATAGGATGCTCTTGAGGGAGCAACCTTTTAATCCTCACATAAAAGTATATTCTAGATTATCGTTGTTGGGTAAAAAAATGGACTTCTCAGAGATTTTTAACCAAAAGTTAAAGCATTGGCGAATATCAGGGAGAGCCTTAGCAGTTGCATCTGGTCGCAGTGAAACAAATATTTCTCAAATCCGTAATGGTGTAGTAAGTCCTTCAATTTCTGACTTTCAGGAATTGATTCGCATTTGTGATGATCTGAAGCCCGGTTTTGCTTCCGACTACTACTCGTCACTTTCTCCTGTAGCTTTTTCCCCCGAGCAATTTATTACCCATCTGGATTCTTCTCAATTAGCCTCATTAATGTCTGCCATTGGTCAGCGGATTAAGGATTATGGACGTGATGCTCAGTTTTTGAAGGCTAGTTAATTTTCCTCTTTCTAGATCGCCGGATAATAGGTTAATCAAAGATGGTTTAGGCCTTTCCTGGATTCTGCATTGGAGCTGGGATCGCCGTAGCTACCGCAATCAATGTCTTCGGTGCCAGTGGCCTGCCTGGTCAAACTGCGGTCATCCCCATGGATCGTGAGGGAGCCGGTGAGGGTGAGGCGATCGCCAATCTGTTGGGTGTCAGTTGAATGGCACCCCCTTTTAAGAATTTTCTCCCGGGCCTCCGTCAGATGGAGGAAGTACAAATTTAGAAGTGCGATAATCTCACTTTTCGTATTCTTGGACTTTATGGAGGACCTCTCTATCCTTTTCTAGTGGTGAACTAGATGGTGTTATTGAGATTTTTTTACCGTTTCAGACAAATTAGGAAAACTCAGTGAACGTAAAGAAATATTACATTTTAGAAATATCTTAGATTGTGTTTCTAGAGTGCGTATATCTTTAAGGGTATATCCATCGTGCAAATAAACTACTACACTGCAAAACCTATGAACAATCCTCTTCTCATGCTCAAAGACAAGACTGGCTCAATGAAAATCAAATTACTTATTAGCTTATTAATATTAACCCCAATTACAGCTTTAAGCAGCGTTGTTTTTGCTCAAAGTATGCATTCAGAACAGTCTAAAAAAGCAGAACAAAACTCGGAAGCAGCATTTGATTATGCTGGTTATTATTATGTCGAAACTTATTGTCAAGCAAGGTCGTATAATAAGCCCCATTTTGATTCTGTTAAAAATGCTACCTCTAGTTACAATGATAGGTTTAAAGTTTATATGAATAGGAATGGTGTTACAAATACCAATGCAATTGCTACTGCTTCTCAGCAAATGTTCTTTAGAAATGGTCAAGTAATTACCAACGCTATTAAAGAAACTTGTGCTTCTGTAATGGTAGGAACTGGTAGATAATTTGAAGATTAATAATTACTATGAAATTACAACAAATCAGTAAAAAAATACTTATTATTGATTGTACAGGTTACTTCTGGTTTTTTAGTTGTAGGACTTATAGCATTATTCGTATTTTATAGAAATCAAAATTATTCTTATATCGAGCTAGCTGAAAATCTTATTAATTCTTATAGTGCCCAGCAATCTACAGATGATATTAATAACCTAGAACAGTTGATTTTAGACCATGAAATTATAATTAAAAAACTTTCTGCAATTCGTAACTGTCCTTTTTTACCCTACGAGGCTGCACAAGATTATAAGCAAAAAATTGAGTTATCTTTACAACAAATAAATGAAAAAAAAGAAAATTTAATTCTTCTCAATGAATTAAATCAAAATTTTAACGAAGCTCAGAAGCTGGCTGGAGAAGCTATTAATTTAGCTAAAAATCCTCCTCATTCTATTGAAGTATGGCAAAATATCATCGATAAATGGCAACAAGCTATTATCAGATTAAATAAGATTTCTGTAACCGGGTTAGATGAGAAATTTTTATTAGAAATCAATAATAATAGAAATTTTTATGAGAAAAATTTATCAATTGCCAATCAAAGTCTAGAAAATGAACGAACTGGAAAATCTCTTTTTGCTACTGGACAAAAATTACTTAATGAAGCTCATCAGCTTAGTAATGATAACTTATTAACTAATAAGCAAAATGCTTTTAAAAAGCGTATTGAAGGAATTAAGAAACTTTCAGACATACCACCTGGAACTACATTTTCTAAAACTGCTGAGGGAAAAATCAAACAACATGGAGAAATAGTAAATGTCGAATTGAAAAAAAGAGAAGAAAAAACAGACAAAAAACAACCAGTAGAACTGGACAAAAAACCAGAAGTACAATTAACTAACGGAAATAAGATAAAAAACCCGATAGAAGATTATTTTAGAACAGTTATAAATGGCGACCGTGAAGAAAAATATTGGTGTAATTCATTCGTTGAACAATCTTTCTTCTCTCCCACGGATTACAAAATTTTAGGTGATAATTCGATTAGTAACGATCAAAAGGGTGCCATATATAAAATCAGGGTTAATGCTAGCAACGCAGCTGGACAACCAATTATTGGTACTTATAGATTCTACTTTGAAAATAAAAATGACAAGTGGTGTATTTTCGCTTTTGAAAAAGTAAAATATTAATCTCCACTATAGAATCAGCGCACATCACACTAGAACCATCGCTATCTAGTAGTGTATGGATTGATACTTGTCCTTCAGGGGCTACATCATTCTTGTTAAGTTTTGTTTAAGCTATTCTCCCACTGTCAATTAACCATCTGGGGCATAAGCTTTGTTTATTCTATCTACTGCTTAGCATAATCTACTCTTATTTCACTATAATCTACCCTTATTTCGTCGTTTTTATAAGTTGCAATAAGTATAAATACTCCCTTGCCTTTAATCGATAGTAATGGTGGTCATGTGCCCCCTCGGAATTATGTTAAGGCAGTTTAAATTTACGTTGTGCCGATAGGTAAAGTGTGACTCCTAACTTCTCTACCGATTCATCAGTTTGAGCTTGGGGAATGGTAGCCGGTTGCTCCAAGCAGAATGCAAGTAGATCCCGCTGTTGTGTGAACATATTTAGCAATCAAGGCCAATGAAATAAAACCTATTCTTAAGGGTTGGCATTCCTTGCTAGGTAGGTGATTATTCCCCCGATGATTGCACCTCCAAGAGTTAGACCGATTTGCTTCCAGTTTTTTAGCTCCCCAACTTTTTCGGCCAGATCTGGGATTTTTTGAATTGATGGCTCCAATGTGTCCAACTTAGTTTCCATCTTGGTTTCCAGTCTAATCAAGCGATTATCGATACCTGCAAGCTGTCCTTTCATTTCAGCCTGTCCCAGCTTCAACTCAACAATAAGATCTTTTAATTCTTTGAGGTCTGACTCGGTAACAGTGGACATAGTGCTACACTCCAATTAAATTTTGTGCAATAGATGGGGAGAGTTAGCGGCTCTCCCTTTCTACTTTCAGGGTAACGGATTGGCGGCGATCGCCATTAACCGGGTCGTTTTCTTTTCTAATCGCTTTGCCCAACAGTCCCAGCAATCCACCAACCAGGGCAAACAGGATGCCAACAATCCAGTTAGTTAGTCCGCCCACCCTGGTTTTAATGACATCAAGCCGTTTATCTATGCCCGCTAACTGAGCCTCCATTCTTGCCTGGCTCACCTTGACCTCAATGACCAAGTCTTTCAATTCCTTTAGGTCTGTATCAGTAACGGTTGCCATGGTGAGTTAGAATTCCTTTTGCGTATCAAATAGGATGGGGAGATTTAGTGGCTCTCCCTTTCTGCTTTCTAGGGTAACCGATTGGCGGCGATCGCCTGGGTTTCCATACTTTTTCCAGGGCTAACGATTCCTCATTTTTGTCATAGGTGAGAAAATAAAAATATTATGTTGCAGATAACTAAAAGCCTCAGTATTGCCCTAACAGAAATCGAAATGACCGCTCTTCGCTCCCAGGGAGCAGGAGGTCAAAATGTGAATAAAGTGGCCTCCGCCATTCACCTCCGCTTCGATATTGGGGCATCCTCTTTACCCGATGTGTATAAGGAACGGTTGTTAAACCTTAATGATCAGCGCATTACTAAAGATGGCATTGTGGTTATTAAAGCCCAATCCCACCGTACCCAGGAGCAGAATCGAGAAGAAGCCCTAAAACGACTCCAAGGGTTAATCAGTAGCGTTATAACTTTACCTAAACCACGCAGGCCCACAAAACCAACCCGCAGTTCCCAACGAAAACGTCTGGATGCTAAAACCAAACGCAGTGCAGTTAAGGCCCTAAGAAAATCAATTGATGAGTAGAGTAGTTTTCATTAGGCGATCGCCATCACGGATGAGCCTTTAAACCCCTAGTAAAATCCTGCCTTAACCTCTGGTAACTCATCCCAAGCCGTTCGCCGCCAATGACTGGAGAAGAAAATTTAACAATGACAGTGTATGTGCTATCATTTGCTTTGTGAATAACCGAATTGTCATTGACACCAGCGTTTTTGTGGGTGCCTTGATTGGTTCTCAGGGGCCAAGTAGGGAACTAATTAGACGTTGCTTGCTGAGTGAGTATCAGCCGCTTATGGGAAATGCTTTATTTGCCGAGTATGAAGCTGTAGTGGGTCGTAAAGAGATTATCAGTCAATGTCTTTTGAGCCGCACTGAGGTTATTAGTTTACTAGAGGCTTTGATGTCAGTTTGTGAGTGGATTAATATTTACTATCTGTGGAGACCCAATTTAAGGGATGAGGGAGATAATCATTTGATTGAGTTAGCAATCTCTGGTAATGCCCACTATATTGCGACCAACAATGTTAAGGATTTTCAAGGAACAGAGTTAATTTTTCCTCACTTGTCCATTTTGAAACCAGAGCACTTATTGAGGGGCTAAACCATGGGTACTTTAACGATACGGATGCCGGATGATAAACACTCCAGACTTAAGCAGCTTGCAGAGTCTAGGGGAATTAGTGTGAATAAGTTAGTTGAGGAGCTTTCAACCATTGCTCTGACTGAATTTGATGCTTATAATCGTTTTCGGTTAATGGCGGCCCGGGGTAGTGTAACTGAGGGCTTAAAGCTTTTGGATAAGTTGGATGGATTAGATTAAACCCTTAGTAAAATTTGGGTATGTTTGACAATCTCTGCAAATTCCTCGCTGAATCATTTTCCGAAGACTATGCCGCCTGGTTGCTGGGACGACCAATCAAATTGACCAAGCTCAGTCCAACAGAATTATCCCTGGAGCCAATTCGGGCTGACTCCCTGATTTTGGAGCAATCGGAAGACTTGGTGTTGCATCTGGAATTCCAAACGGAACCTGACCCCACCATGGGGTTTCGGATGTTGGACTATCGGGTGAGGGTTTACCGCCGTTTCCCCCAGAAGACGATGCACCAATTTGTCATCCACTTAAAGCGTAGTAATAATGACTTGGTTTACCAGGATAGTTTTCAAGTGGGAGAGACTTTGCACCGTTACCAAGCGATCCGGCTCTGGGAGCAACCCTCGGAGATATTCCTCCAAAGCCCAGGGCTATTGCCCCTAGCGGTATTGACGCAGACCTCTGACCCTACATTAAAATTGAGAGAAGTAGCCACTGCATTGGAGCAGATTGAGGATAATCGAGTTAAGGCCAATCTCATGGCAGCAACCTCTGTTTTTGGAGGGATTCTGCTGGCCCCTGAGCTGATCAAGACAATTTTAAGGAGTGAAATTATGAAGGAATCCGCTGTTTATCAAGAAATTTTAGAGGAGGGTAAAATTGCCGGCAAATTGGAGGGTCGGTTGGAAGGAAAATTAGAGGGCAAACTAGAAGGTAGGCTGGAGGCGAAACTAGAAACCATACCCCTGTTGAAGAAATTAGGTCTTACAATTGTCGAAATTGCCAAGGAGTTAGACATTGATGTTGAACTGGTTAATAAATTCGTTGCTAACCAAAATAATTAAGAGTTGACATGGCCATTCGCCGGAATATGGCTTGACTTCTATTTTGGCGATCGCCTATAAACCCCTAGTAATTGTTGCCAAAGTTCTCAACTATCAGGGCGAATCAAATCGATTGGGACTTTTGGCGATCGCCGGTAGAATTTGGATATGTTTGACAATCTGTGCAAATTTCTGGCCGAATCCTTTTCCGAAGACTATGCCGCCTGGTTGCTGGGACGACCAATCAAATTGACCAAGCTCAGTCCGACGGAATTATCCCTGGAGCCAATTCGCGCTGACTCCCTGATTTTGGAGCAATCGGAAGACTTGGTTTTACACTTGGAATTCCAAACGGAACCTGACCCCACCATGGGTTTTCGGATGTTGGACTATCGGGTGAGGGTTTATCGCCGCTTTCCCCAGAAGACGATGCACCAATTCGTCATCTACCTGAAACGTAGTAACAATGATTTGGTTTATCAAGACAGTTTTCAGTTAAGGGAGACTTTGCATCGTTATCAAGTCATTCGGCTTTGGGAGCAATCATCGGAGACATTTCTGCAAAGTTCAGGGCTATTGCCCCTAGCGGTATTGACGCAGACCTCTGACCCTACATTAAAATTGAGGGAAGTAGCCACTGCATTGGAGCAGATTGAGGATAATCGAGTTAAGGCAAATCTCATGGCAGCAACCTCTGTTTTTGGAGGGATTCTGTTGGCCCCTGAACTTATCAAGACAATTTTAAGGAGTGAAATTATGAAGGAATCCGCTGTTTATCAAGAAATTTTACGGGAAGGGGAACAACGAGGCTTACTCAAGGGCAAATTGGAAACCATACCCCTGCTCAAGAAATTAGGTCTTACAATTGCCGAAATTGCCAAGGAATTAGATATTGACGTTGAACTCGTTAATCGGTTTGTCGCTAACCAGAACAATTAGAAGTTGAAATGGTCATTGGACTAAATATGGTTGATCTTTTGGCCATTACCGTAAACCCCTAGTAAAACTTAGCGATCGCCTACAACATCCTCAATGCACGGTGGTAATCCACGGTGCCACTAAATATAGACCCCACAGAAAGCCGGGCTTTAGCTGGGCGCACTTTGCCTCCCATCATTAACCAGCAAGAACTTTTGGCAATCGCCATTTACCGATTAGCGTGGTGCGGCGCACAAGGGGCAACCATCGTAGAATTCCCCGCAAGGTTTAGGGTTGTTCCTTTGGTGTTGAGCAATGATTTTTCCCCGCCGCTATACCGGCAAACCCTGTGGAATGGGGGAATATCAAAGTTCAGGCTTATCTCTTGCTGTCTTGCCCCCACTCGGGGGGCCGCCGGTCAGTGACTTTGTGCCTTGATAGTTAGCTTTCGTCCGGCGGGGGGGTGGGGAGGCAGTAAAAAAAGGGAGGGACGACGACCACAAAGTGCCGGGAACCACATCTTTATTCTTACCTTCCTGATATTAAAGTTTATTCTTTTTTCTTGGTTTAAATGAAACTAGAAATATGCTCAAATTTATAGGCATTGCATTACTTGCTGCATTGGTAGGCTATGCTTTTGGTGTTATGGCTGGAATCTTCATTGTCAATAATTTCTCCACTAATGTTCAGGATAAACCCTTGGAATTAGCGATGACCTCAATCTTTTTCTTTGGCCCAGTGGGAGCTTTGATAGGATTGATTATTGCAGTTGTGTATCAACTTTTACACCGATATTTATGAGTTCTTTATATCCCTGATAAAAAATATGTTTAAAAAATCTTAATTGGATCTTTGAAATATATGATTGATTATGGATAGATCGCCTACATTCTCAATGCACGGTGGTAATCCACGGTGCCATCAAATATAGACCCCACAGAAAGCCGGGCTTTAGCTGGGCGGACTTTGCCTCCTATCAGTAACCAGCAAGAACTTTTGGCGATCGCCAGTTGGTAGGCTTTACGCTGCGCCATCAAACTCCTAATAAAATCCTGCCTTTACCTCTGGCAAATCATCCCAAGCCGTTGTAAATCGGGGAGAGCGTAGGTCGGACTTCATCCGCCAATCCTGTTGTTGCCCGAAAATACCAAAACCCAAAGTTTCCCTGCCAAACTTTTGATTAAGCTGGTCCACCGTCAACATAAGCCGCTGTTGCCGTTCCGTATCCCGTGGTTGTTCAAAAAGATCGCCTTGCACAATGCGTTCCGACTGTAACCCGGTCATTATCACGCCAGCTTTTTTGTAGGGATGATGGGGTCGAAAGATTTGTTTGAGGCTGGTTTGAGCCAATTTAAGTAATTCTGGGGTGTAATGGGTTGGAGTCGGCAGGGCAATCGTCTGGGAGATGGAAATTGGTTGCTCAATGAAGAAGCTGGTGCGGGCAAAAATAATCATCACTGCTGGGGTTTGCTGTTGTCGCCGCAGTTTCTCCGCCGCCCGACTGACAAAAAAGGCGATCGCCGTTTGTAATTCATCCAATGTCGTTACCGCTTGAGCAAAGGAACGGGAAACGCAGGTTTCTTGCTTTGGGTTAGGAATTAGTTCTAGGGGTAAACAGGAAATACCCTGGAGTTCTAGTAATAGCCGTTGCCCCACGACCCCCATTTTTTTGCGGATAAGTTCAGGATTGGCTTGTTTGAATTGCAAGGCTGTTGAGACGCCCCTAGTGGTAAACCACTTCTCTAACCGTCGTCCAATGCCCCAAATATCGGCGATCGGCATCGTTGCCAAAATAGTATCAGCCGCTTCTGCTTTGTCTAAACAAAATGTTCCAGCCCCGGATTGTTTTGCCACATCAGTTGCCACTTTAGCGAGTACCTTAGTGGGGGCAATGCCAATAGAAACGGGAATGCCTACCCATTGTTTAAGGCAACGCCGAATTTCTTCCCCATAATTTGTATTACTTTGATTTGGAGTCAGTTCCAGAAACGCTTCATCAATGGAATAAATTTCCACGACAGGGCTAAATAATTGCAGGCTGGTCATTATCCTGTGGGATAAGTCGCCGTACAAACAGTAATTGGAAGAAAAAACCTGAATATTATGTCGCTCAACCAAATCTCGAATTTTGAACAGCGGCACCCCCATCTTGATTCCTAAAGCCTTGGCTTCTGACGATCTCGCCACCACACAACCATCATTATTGGAAAGTACCACCACCGGCTTGCCGTTTAATAGGGGTTGAAAGACCCGCTCACAGGACACATAGAAATTATTGCAATCCACCAGGGCAATACTGTTCATAGGGGATGAATCACATTGGTGACCACGCCCCATACTTCAAAGTCCATTAAATCGGTGATGACCAGGGGCGGATAGTCAGAATTTTCAGAAGCCAGATAAATTTTTTGCTTTTCCATCCTCAACCGTTTAACCAACAGTTCCCCATTGACCACAGCGATCACCACCTTGCCATCCCGTGGCTCCAGGGAACGATCCACAATCAAAATATCCCCGGCATGAATCCCGGCTCCAATCATTGAATCCCCAGTCACTCGCACAAAGAAGGTGGCGGCAGGATGTTTGATCAGATATTGATTGAGGTCTAACTTGCCCTCTAAATAGTCCTCCGCCGGAGAGGGAAAACCGGCTGATACCGGACAGGCGTAAAGGGGCAACTCATAAACCGTTCGCCGACTGGGGCGGTAAATTTCTGGTAGCACGTTGGCAGGCATAATTTATGGGGAGAGCTTCACTATCAACTGTACTAAAACTTTTCTGGGTTGGACGTAACAGCCATAACCTATTGAGGATTTTCCCTTCCCGCCAAACTGAAGTTACTCAAGGCGATCGCCAGTAAAATTTGGGTATGTTTGACAATCTCTGCAAATTCCTTGCCGAATCATTTTCCGAAGACTATGCCGCCTGGTTGTTAGGGCGACCAATCAAATTGACCAAGCTCAGTCCAACGGAATTATCCTTGGAGCCAATTCGGGCTGACTCCCTGATTTTGGAGCAATCGGAAGACTTAGTGTTGCATCTGGAATTCCAAACCGAACCTGACCCCACCATGGGTTTTCGCATGTTGGACTATCGGGTAAGGGTTTATCGCCGTTTCCCCCAGAAGACGATGCATCAATTTGTCATCTACTTAAAGCGTAGTAGTAATGACTTGGTTTATCAGGATAGTTTTCAAGTGGGAGAGACTTTGCACCGTTACCAAGCGATTCGGCTTTGGGAGCAACCATCGGAAGCGTTTCTCCAAAGCCCAGGGCTATTGCCCCTAGCGGTATTGACGCAGACCTCTGACCCTACATTAAAATTGAGGGAAGTGGCGACTGCATTGGAACAGATTGAGGATAATCGAGTTAAAGCAAATCTCATGGCAGCGACCTCAGTTTTTGGAGGAATTTTGCTGGCCCCTGAGCTGATCAAGACAATTTTAAGGAGTGAAATTATGAAGGAATCCGCTGTCTATCAAGAAATTTTAGAGGAGGGTAAAATTGCCGGCAAACTGGAGGGTCGGTTGGAAGGAAAATTAGAGGGCAAATTGGAGGGCAAACTAGAAGGTAGGCTGGAGGCGAAACTAGAAACTATACCTCTGCTCAAGAAATTAGGCCTGACAATCACCGAAATTGCCAAGGAATTAGATATTGATGTTGAACTCGTTAATCGGTTTGTCGCTAACCAGAACAATTAAGGGTTGAAATGGTCATTGGAACGAATATGACTTGACCGATCTTTTGGCGATCGCCATTACATTTTTGCTTTGCTGTAGTCCAGTGAGGGGGGCGTGCCGGAACGCTCCTTTAAAAATGGAGCAAAGCGACCAAATAGATAAACCCCACAAACCAACAACTGGATAATCATTTTTTTAGGAGCCGGGAGAGCAAAGCGAACCGGGCGGACTATGCTTGTAGCAATTGAGCTTTTCGTACATCCGAATCTAGCAACAATGCCAAAGGCAACTGCTTTTCCCATTGGCGATCGCCATTAACCTCTAGTAAATTTTGCCTGAATAGAGGTTATTACAGAAAAGGGAAAAAACAGACGCTAAGCCTAGAATCCTTGCTAGATATAGGTTTTAGCCGTAAGTGAATGATTTACATCTATCTCGGCACGGGGGGAACTGCCTGCTGAATCTGTGATAGGCGATCTCCATAAACCCCTAGTCAAACTTGGTGATAATTGGGGAATCTCGTTTTTATCCTGGCTAAATTGGCTCAACGTGCCAAAAATGTACAATTAGAAGCCAAACCCTTACACAAAATTCTTCTCAGTACTCATATTTTGTTAGTCAATTAGGAAATTAGCATTATCCTTTACGGATTTGATCATATTCTGGTTGTAGTAAGAATTTAAAAAGATGTAAAATACTCATGGCAATTTTTACGCACATAAAGTCAACCAGTAAAGCTTTATGGCCAATCTCACTTCTACGCAAAACCGCTATAGATACTATTGTAATCAATGAAAAAATTACTATTATTGTTAACCACCATATTACTAATTCCACTAAATGCGACACCATCAAATGCCGGAGCATATTCTGAAGAGTGTCGAAATAGGATGCGATCTTTTCAGGATTTAATTGAAGATAAATTCAAAACTTCTTTATACGCAAATAGAAACAACCTTACGGGTAATCCACCGTTAGAAGGTGCACGGGATTGGATAGATGTTCAGCTTGGCGACTTAAGTGACCCACGTAACCATGAAAATGGTAACAAAGTTATGGAAAGTCCTGTTTTTCTAAAAAATGCAGCCAAACAAATCATGGATTCATGTTATCCAGTCATAGGAAGAATAAGCTTCTCTCTGGCAGGCAGTGATTATCGACGCAGTTATTCCTATATCCCTGGAAAAGGTGTTGAAGAAGATAAATGTCTTCCTGAAATTACCTTGGGAGAGGAACCTTGGGGGTTTCAAAACTGCCTGTAATATTTAAAACCATAAATAAATTACGATGTTGTGGCTTTGATATAAATACCTAAATTTAAACATGCTGAACAAAACAAAGGATGTTAAGTAATGAGAAAAATCTCAATTAACAGATTATTAGCCATAAAAGTCGCTGGTAGCTTCGCCGCCGCTACAATTTGTGGTTTTGCTGGTTACGCAATATTTCTTTATTTTCGTCCTATAAATGCTATTGGGCCTTTCAGCGAAGAAAAAACTGCATTTATTCGTTCAGAAGATGGAAATATAACTATCGCTAACGTTCATATTAAAGACGGAAGTTTTATTGAGAGTATTGGAGGTGTAGAAAAAGTACAAGGAAGATTAGCTAAAGGTAAAGATGGTTCATTTAGCATTAATAATGATGGTACAGTAAGTTATAATTGTTTGAGCTCTGACGAAAGTAAAGCAGTCTGCGGATCTGTACGCTTTCAAAAATCACTTGGGAAATTTCAATTTGACAGGAAGATACCATTTCAAATGGAAGAGACCATATATCACCCCAGGGGAATTGGTGCAAATGCAAAACAAAATGCAACAATTATGTTCAAAAGTGAAGATCAATCATTTTGGGTAAAGTCAGAGAAGGTTGGAACTTATAATTTCTTGACTCCAACTTCATTTGAGATTACTTGGAAAACGCCAGCCATTTTATGGAACGGCGCTGGATATTCAGACGAATATATTATTCGTACCGCCAATTGTACTTTTCATGCAGAGCCAATACAATCTGTTATTTGTGAGGGGACAAGTAAAATAGATATTGCTTCATATACAGCAATTTGGACATTAATTGATTCTGATGATGTTCCATCCATGAAGAGCGACGAAACATTAGATTAGTCCAGGTTTCTCATATATTTGTTGGAGATTATCGATCTGGATGAACAAAATAAATAATTTTTGTACGGATATGTAGGCAAAGCTTCTCAGCGAGTAGATAGGCTGTGTAAGCATTATAGACCTAATGTTGATAACATTTTGTGCAACCAGTCATATCGTAAAACCAAACGAGATGATTTCCTCGTCCAATTTAGGTGATTTTTCCAGGTTTGCTATTGTTATAGGTCATCTTCTTCTCCATCATCATCAGAATTTTCTGATTCATATTGGGCAATAATTTCTAAAATTTCATCAGTGCAATTAGGATGGGATCTGACTGCTTCAAGTATTTCTTCTGTATCCCAATCAAGATCTTCCATTATGTATTCACGAAATTTCTCAAAGGAATCTTCAGAACCATTCCAAATCTCTTCTTCTTCCAATTCAGCGGCTAATTTTTCATAATTACGGGTGGCGGCCAATGCAATTGTTTTTAGTATTTGACTTGTGGTTGATTGGTTTGTACAAAGATGATCAATGCAATCTTGACTATAGATATAGGTATCATTATTAGTCTCTTCAGTACCATAAAATAAGTGCTCCAAAACCACACCATTGTCTAGGCATAGTGCTATATCCCTTTTTGGAAATGTATCATCATAACTATAGGAACTTTCTACGTAACCAGCACCTAAAAAGTAAATAAGATCGCACCAAAACTGAACTTGAAGTTTATCAAATAGGGGACTAAGACCTGATAGATATGATCCGTGATCATAAATGTAAGCTGTGGCACCAGGAATCAAATCTATTACAGTTATATCTTCGGACTCAGCATCACATTGAGGAGGTATTTCGACTTCTTCATACGCATATTGTCCATTTTGTTGATCTTGTTTTAAAAATTCACGAGCCCTGGCGTAAAGGTCAAAATAGCCACCAATGGAAGTAAGGGTATAGGGGCTAAATTGAATGTCATGGGGAGATGTACGAATAAGAGTTTTATCTCCAGATGGATCAGATAATTCAGGGTCTGAAGCTGTAGTAAAGAGTTCATAGCCTACGAATTTATAGAATTTGAAAAACTCTTCCTCTGATTCCCAATTTGATTTTGCAAGAATCCCGACAAAGTTATTTATATCATTCTCATTTACGCCTTCATCTTCATCATCGCTACTTTTTTCAAAGTGTGGAAAAGCATCGGAAACATCTCCATCTTGGCAAAGTATTTTTAGTTGTTCAATGGCAAATTCAGCAGTGAGAGATTGAGTCGTCATTTTATTTTCCTCTTGATGATCCTTGTGGACTAATTAGCGTAACTAAGCGGGGCTAATGGTAGCTAAGGTTTTTACCCAACTGGTTTCATTGACGGTCAACTCCTCTGTTTGAGTCCATTTAACTGGCGATCGCCATCAAAATTTTCTACTCCCTCCAATGTCCATAGCCTTTTTCTGGTAGGAAATCCCTGAATGGTATCGTTTTTTGTGTGGTCAAGCAATACTAGGTAATCCTTCCTCGGTGCTGGTCTTAATGCCCTTTCCATCATATGCAACCATAATCCTGTCATAGGGTTTTCCTGTCAAAATATTATTTATTGGAGTTTTCAACCTGCGTAATGTGAGCTAAACTAGCTCTTTCAAACTTTCTACAGACCACATTTGCTCAGCAATGCCTCGATACAAAGCGAATCGCTCCTCAAAACTAACCTTTGTAAACTGAGATTTCCCATCCTCTTGGTAAATAGGCTTAAGATCTAAACCAGTTCTTTCTTGCATTTGTTTGACTTTTGGCTTATTTTCATATGTCTGCGGATGTAGAGAACCAGCCAAAAGATTCTGAGTAGAGTAGACATTCACCTTATGACTATAGGGTTTGTCCTGAAGACTTGCATTCACAGACTTTGGTAACAGAACTAAACCCCCCAAACGATTGCGATAGTCCCGAAATTCATACTCATGAGAAAACTCGTCTGTATGCTCCTCAAAATGATTTGCCCAGATATGCTCAATCTCATAGGCATTTTTTCCAGAACGAACAATATATTGCTGATAATTGCCATTCATCCCACATTCTCGCTCTAGCCAATCCATCATCCGTGCCAGTTGCCGATGTAGCGTTTTGGAGTTTTGCTTATGTAGATAGAGATGGTTAGAAAAATCTAGTTTTTCCGCTGAAATAACCTCTTCAAAACGCTGAATTAAAGTTGTGCGTAACGTTTCTACATCAAGACCCCTAATTTTCTTGGTAATTTGGAAAATCCCATAACTCATATTTGAGTAACTATTCGACTTGAAATGCCATAGCCGACGATTTAGCCAACTATCGATAAACCAAGCTACCAGAGCAACCTTCTGTTTGATTATCTCCTCTGTATCACTACTTTGAAGCGGAGCCATTAACAACTGAAACTGGAGCGTAAAACCATGATCCGCGTTATAACGAACTCTCTCCCATCCCTCAGTCAAACCTTTAGACGCATCTAATAACTGCTTGTAAATACGGGCATAAAAATTCAGATCATTATTAATCCATTTAAAAAAAGAATTACTCGTTTTTAAGCCAACGCTTTCAGCATTATTTCTAATCCAGCGGTGGTATTCTGTCCCTATTAAATCAAAGTCCTTTGGCTTGGCATCCTTCTTACGATCCCTAATATCCTGGGCATATTGAGCACGGAACCAAGTTTTAAAGAAATCTGCATCCGCCTCTTTCGCAATCTGCTTAAACTCAAGTAGCCATTTTTTTATAGTATTATCTGCGAGTGCTCGTTGATTAAGATTTGTGACATTAGCGAGAAGATAACCCTTGAGCATTTCAGTGGGCGATAAAGATAAGCCCCGGTCATTCATCGTCTCAAAAATTAGATATGCATCATTGTCAGACGTTGCCTCAATCTCTACTAGCAGTACTTTTGTCTGTAGCCAAAAGATAAAAAATGGTAGAGCTTCATGTCTGATTTCTTCTGGGAATAGCTCCTCTATGTCATTGTATCTCTCCACCAAATTCACTATAGAATCTGGCTGTTGTGTCGCATCAAAAGGCTCATCAATAAAGAGAGCTTCCATACAAGCATTGCGCTCTGGAACATCTAAGTTAAATGATTTTCCAAAAATATTTTCAGAGAGAATAAGTGATTCAATATTTATAGTTTTAGAGGATGTTTTCTTTTGAAGATTATTTAAAAATATTAGTAATAAACTTAGAGAAGTAAGGCGTTGTTGACCATCAACAATGAATTTTTTGGTGTCGTTTACACTAATAAGAATAGAGCCTAAAAAGTAATATCCATACTTTGCAAATTCTGTTTCCCCATCTCCTGGTTGATAATCTTCTAAAAAGCGGTTGGTTAAATCATCAATGAGTTCAGAGATATTTTTAGTTTGCCATTGGTATTCTCTTTGATAATAATCAATCCCATATTTAGCGTTACCGAGCAATTCTTGAACAGT